>NZ_JASCOM010000122.1:0-18156 GCF_029959925.1 Pseudomonas sp. PS02303 | reverse complement strand
TCAGTCCGCGTTGAAGGCTCTACCGCCTCCACGAGCCGGCTCGCACCCACATTGGATTTGCGGTGAACACAAAATCCTGTGGGAGCGAGCCTGCTCGCGAAGGCGTCATCAGCCACACCGCCAAACTACTTGGCAGTCACCTCAGCCACACTCACCACCGCCGGCTTCAACACCAGCCACAACGCCGCCGCAATCAACACCCCGCCATAGATATGCGCCATCGACAACGGCTCATCCAGCAACAGCGCTCCCCACAACACCCCGAACGGCGGGATCAGGAAGGTCGTGGTCATCGACCTCACCGGCCCGATCGAGCTGAGCAAGCGGAAGTAAATAATGTACGCCAGGGCGGTACACATCAGTCCCAATCCAAGCAACGACAACCAGACGTTCCAGCCGCCCCAGCTTGCCGGTGGCTGGCTGATTACGCTGTAGCCGAACAGCGGCAACAGGAACAGCGTCGCCCCGAGCATGCTGCCCAGCGCTGAAAGACGGCTGTCGAGACCGCCCGCGTGGTCAAGCCAGCGGCGGGCCAGGAACCCGGCAAAGCCATAACAGGTGGTGGCGAGCAGGCAGGCGGCGGCGCCCATCAACAATTCCATGTCGAACGCCACCGGACCGGCACGGGTCAGGACGCCTACGCCAAACAGCCCGAGGAACACCCCGCCAAGCTTGGCCGCGGTGAGTTTTTCATGGAAGAACAGGCCGCCGATCAACACGCCCATCAGCGGCGTGGTGGCGTTGAAGATCGCCGAGTAACCGGCCGGCAGCACTTGCGCGGCCACGGAATAGAGGGTCGCCGGAATCCCGGAGTTGATCACCCCGAGCAGCATCACCGTCTTGAGTTTGCCTTTGAAGTCCCAACTGATGCGCATCAGGCCGAGAATCACCAGCAAGCCGACGGCGGCAATCGACACGCGGAAAAAGGCCGTGGGGATTGTGCCAATCACCGGGGCGATGATGCGCATGAACAGAAAGCTCGCGCCCCAGATCGCGGCCAGCGACAGCAATCGGAAAATATCGACAGGACTCACGGTGCACTCCTTCCTTGATGGGGACGAGAGTGTTGCCGAGCGCCTTATCCATGGCAACCGAAAAACGAGCATTTAACTCGAGCCGAAAATTACGCTTCTCCTGCACCCGGTTCACTGGCTAAGCTCAGGGCTCACGAATTCCCGCAGAGGTCTCACCCATGCCGCAGCAATGGCCAGCCGCCGACATCGCCCGAATGATCCTCGATGGCTTTGACGATTACCGCGAGCATTTCCGCCAGATCACCGACGGCGCCCGGGCCCGCTTCGAGCAGGCCCAGTGGCAGGAAGCGCAAATCGCCTCGGCCGCGCGGATCAATCTGTACGAAGAAAAAGTCAGCGAAACCGTGGAACGGCTGCGCGTCGCGTTTGACAGAGACACGCTGGACGTCAGTTGCTGGCCTCTGGTCAAAAGCGCTTACATCACGCTGATCGACCTGCGTTTCGATGATGAACTGTCCGAGACCTGGTACAACTCGATTTTCTGCGGGCTGTTCAGCCATGACCTGATCAGCGACGGCTGCATGTTTATCCACACCACCCGGCCCAGCCTGCGCCGGGCCCGCGCCGCGCAAACCCGAACCTATAAGCCCCAGGGCCAGTTGTCCGGCATGCTCGCGAGCATTTTTGCCGATTACAGCTTCAGCGAGGATTACGCCGACCTGGCCGGCGACCTGCACCGCCTCGAAGCCCAACTGCGTGAGAACCTGCCGGATTGGGTGTGCAAGGACCCTGAACTGAGCGTCGAGCTGTTTTCCTCGGTGCTCTACCGCAACAAAGGCGCGTACCTGGTGGGGCGCATCTATACCCGGGACGAACAATGGCCGCTGGTGATTCCGCTGCTGCACCGTGAAGGCCGCGGGATTCAGATCGATGCGCTGATTACCGACGAAGCCGATGTGTCGATCATTTTCTCGTTCACCCGTTCGTATTTCATGGTGGATGTGCCGGTACCGGCGGAGTTCATCGGCTTCCTCAAGCGCATCCTGCCGGGCAAGCACGTCGCCGAGTTGTACACCTCGATCGGCTTCTACAAACACGGCAAGTCCGAGTTCTATCGGGCGCTGATCAATCACCTGGCCAACACCGACGACCAATTCATCATGGCCCCCGGCGTGCGCGGGATGGTGATGAGCGTGTTTACCCTGCCGGGTTTCAACACCGTGTTCAAAATCATCAAGGACCGTTTCTCGCCGTCGAAAAACGTCGACCGTGCCACGGTGATCGAAAAATACCGTTTGGTGAAAAGCGTCGATCGCGTCGGACGCATGGCCGATACCCAGGAGTTCGCCGATTTTCGCTTCCCGTTGAGCAAGTTCGACCCGGCGTGCCTGGAAGAGCTGCTTGAGGTGGCGGCGTCCACGGTGTCGGTGGAAGGCGACACCGTGCTGATCCGTCACTGCTGGACCGAGCGGCGGATGACGCCGCTGAACCTGTACCTGGAAAACGCCAATGAGGCGCAGGTCCACGAGGCCCTGGAGGATTATGGGCTGGCGATCAAGCAACTGGCGGCGGCGAACATCTTTCCCGGCGACATGCTGTTGAAGAACTTCGGCGTCACCCGGCACGGTCGCGTGGTGTTTTATGACTATGACGAGATTTGTTTCCTGACCGAAGCCAACTTCCGCCACATCCCGGAACCGCGTACGCCGGAAGACGAAATGGCCTCCGAGCCGTGGTATTCGATCGGGCCGCTGGATGTGTTTCCCGAGGAGTTTCCGCCGTTCCTGTTTGCCGATTCCGGGCAAAGGAAGCTGTTTGACCAGTTGCATGGCGAGCTATACAACGCCGATTACTGGAAAAGCCTGCAGGAAGCCATTCGTGCCGGCAAAATCATCGACGTATTCCCGTATCGCCGCAAAGGCCTGGATAACGAATAAACCCCTGAGTGAACCCCTGTGGCGAGGGAGCTTGCTCCCGCTGGGTCGCGAAGCGACCCCAAAACCATCCACCGTCGTGTTTCAGATACACCGCGATGACCGGATTACGACTGCTGTGCAGCCGAGCGGGAGCAAGCTCCCTCACCACAAAGGCAGGTTGAATTCGTCGCCGAGCCCCCAAATCTGCGACAATCCGGCCCCTGCGCCACTAGACGACTTTTGCGTACCTGATGACTGACGAATCGCCTTCCATCGACAAACTGCTGAAAAACCTCGATCACGCCATGCTCGCCGACCGCCACCGGCTGCGGCGGCAGTTGCTTGAGCTGCGCAAGAAACCTGACGAGGCCAAGCTGGCCCAGTGGGTCACGCGCATGCAGGCGTCCTGTGACCAGGTGCTGGCGCGGCGTGCCAGCCTGCCGGTGATTCGTTACGACGACAGTTTACCGATCGCCGCCAAGCGCGACGAAATCAAGGAAGCGCTGCTCAAGCATCAGGTGCTGATCATCGCCGGCGAAACCGGCTCGGGTAAAACCACCCAGTTGCCGAAGATCTGCCTGGAAATCGGCCGCGGCCAGCATGGCTTGATCGGCCACACCCAACCGCGTCGAATCGCTGCGCGCAGCGTGGCCAGCCGGGTTGCCGAAGAACTGGCGACGCCATTGGGCGCGCTGGTCGGCTATCAGGTGCGGTTCGAGGATCAGAGCGACTCCAACACCCTGATCAAATTGATGACCGACGGCATCCTGCTGGCGGAAACCCAGAACGACCGTTACCTCGAACGCTACGACACGATCATCGTCGACGAAGCCCACGAACGCAGCCTCAACATCGACTTCCTGCTCGGTTACCTGAAAACCCTGCTGCCGCGTCGCCCGGACCTGAAAGTCATCATCACCTCGGCGACCATCGACCTGGAACGCTTCTCCAGGCATTTCGATGACGCACCCATCGTTGAAGTTTCGGGCCGGACTTTCCCGGTTGAAACCTGGTATCGCCCGCTGACGCTTGAGCAGGACGAGGAGGGCAACCGCGTCGAGGACGACTTGACCGTGGATCAGGCGATCCTCGCCACCCTCGACGAAATTGCCGCGTTTGAACGTAGCGAGCGCAAGAGCCCCGGCGACGTGTTGGTGTTCCTGCCCGGCGAGCGCGAGATTCGCGACGCCGCCGACATGCTGCGCAAGGCCCAGCTCAAGCACACCGAGATTCTGCCGCTGTACGCGCGCTTGTCGCCGGCCGAACAGCAGCGGATTTTCCAGTCGCACCCTGGCCGTCGCGTGGTGCTGGCGACCAACGTCGCGGAAACTTCGCTGACCGTGCCGGGCATCCGTTACGTGATCGACAGCGGCACCGCGCGCATCAGCCGTTACAGCTACCGCGCCAAGGTCCAGCGCCTGCCCATCGAAGCCATTTCCCAGGCCAGCGCCAACCAGCGTAAAGGTCGATGCGGTCGGGTCGAGCCGGGTATTTGCATTCGCCTCTATGGCGAAGACGACTTCATCGGTCGCCCTGAATTTACCGACCCGGAAATTCTGCGCACCAACCTCGCCGCCGTGATTTTGCAGATGCTGCACTTGCGCCTCGGCGAGATCACCGACTTCCCGTTTATCGAACCGCCGGATGGCAAGGCGATCAGCGACGGGTTCAACCTGCTGCAAGAACTCTCGGCCGTGGACCGCAACAGCCAGCTGACCCCGCTCGGTCGCCAGTTGGCGCGCCTGCCGGTGGACCCGCGCATGGGCCGCATGCTGCTGGAAGCGGCGAAACTCGGCAGCTTGCAGGAAGTGTTGATCGTCGCCAGCGCCATGTCGATTCAAGACCCGCGCGAGCGTCCGCCGGAGCGCCAGCAAGCGGCGGATCAGGCCCACGCACAGTGGAAGGACGTGGACTCGGATTTCGCCGGGCTGGTCAATCTGTGGCGTGGTTTTGAAGAGCAGCGTCAGGCTCTGACCGCCAGCCCGCTGCGCAATTGGTGCCGCAAGAACTTCCTGAATTACCTGCGTCTGCGCGAATGGCGCGACTCGCACCGTCAGTTGAGCCTGATCTGCCGCGACATGCAGTTGAGCCTGAACAAAGAGCCGGCGGACTACCCGAAGCTGCACAAAGCCGTGCTCTCGGGCCTGCTCAGCCAGATCGGCCAGAAAACCGATGAAGGCGATTACCTCGGCGCCCGTCAGCGGCGTTTCTGGATTCACCCGTCCTCCGGGTTGGGCAAGAAGCGCCCGCAATGGCTGATGACCGCCGAACTGGTGGAAACCACCAAGCTCTATGCGCGGATGGTGGCCAAGATCGACTCGGACTGGATCGAGCCGCTGGCCGGGCACCTGATCAAGAAAAACCACTTCGAACCGCACTGGGAGAAAAAGCGCGGCCAGGTCGTGGCCTTCGAGCAGATCACGCTGTTCGGGCTGATCGTGGTGGGTCGTAGGCCGGTGCATTACGGGCCGATCGATCCCGTGGTTTCTCGTGAGTTCTTCATTCGCGAAGGCCTGGTACGCGGCGAGATTCAATCCAAAGCCAAGTGCCTGACGGCCAATGCGCAACTGCTGGAACAACTCGACGAACTGGAAGCCAAGGCTCGGCGTCGCGACATTCTCGCTGACGAAGAAACCCTGTTCGCTTTCTACGATGCGCGTTTGCCGGCGGAGATCCACCAGACCGCAACGTTCGACAGCTGGTACCGGGTCAACAGCCAGAAAGACCCGCAGCTGCTGATCATGCGCGAAGAAGACGTGCTGGCCCGTGAGGCCAGCGAAGTCACCGCCCTGCATTACCCGGACACCTTGCACATCGGCGATCTGGAACTGGCCCTGAGTTACCACTTCGAACCGAACCACCCCCGCGATGGTGTGACCCTGCGCGTGCCGGCGCCGCTGTTGCCGATGCTGCCGCCGGAACGTCTGGAATGGCTGGTGCCGGGCGTGATCGAGGCCAAGTGCATCGCGCTGGTGCGCAACCTGCCCAAGGCCCTGCGCAAGAATTTCGTGCCGGTGCCGGACTTCGTCAAAGCCGCGTTGCAGCGCATGACCTTCGCCGAGGGCTCGTTGCCGCAGGCGTTGGGCCGCGAGCTGCTGCGCATGACGGGCGCGCGGGTCAGCGATGAGGCGTGGGCGGAAGCTTCACAGCAAGTCGAAAGTCATCTGCGGATGAACCTGGAAATCGTCGACGGCCAGGGCAAGTTCCTCGGCGAAGGGCGAGATCTGGCCGAGTTGACCGCACGCTTTGCCGAAGCCAGCCAAGCCGCGTTGGCCGTGCCGCAAACCGCGAAAAACCAACAGCCGGTGGAGCCGAAAGTCTTTGCCGCCGTCGCCGAGAAAACCCAGCAGAAGATCGCCGGGTTGTCGATGACGGTGTATCCGGCGCTGGTGGAAGAGAGCGGGACAGTCAAGGAAGGGCGTTTTTCGACCCCGGCCGAAGCCGAGTTCCAGCATCGCCGCGCCTTGCAGCGATTGCTGATGCAGCAGTTGGCCGAGCCGGCGAAGTTCCTGCGCGGCAAGCTGCCGGGGCTGACCGAGCTGGGGCTGATGTACCGTGAACTGGGGCGCATTGATGCGCTGGTGGAAGACATTCTGCTGGCCAGCCTCGACAGTTGCATTCTTGAGGGCGAAGACCCGTTGCCACGGGATGGCGCCGGGCTGGCCTCGTTGGCCGAGCGCAAGCGCGGTGGCTGGACCGAGCACGCCGAGCGCCTGGCCAAGTTGACGCTGGAGATTCTCAAGCACTGGCACGGCCTGCAAAAACGCTTCAAGGGCAAGATTGATCTGGCGCAAGCCGTGGCCCTGAACGACATCAAGCAGCAGCTCAGTCATCTGGTGTATCCGGGGTTTGTCCGGGAGACGCCGATGCAGTGGCTCAAGGAATTGCCGCGTTACCTGAAGGCTGTCGAGCAACGCTTCGAGAAGATTGGCGCACAGGTGCAGAGGGATCGGGTCTGGAGTGGCGAATTGTCCGGTCTCTGGACCCAATACCAGACCCGCGCCAACAAACACGCCCAGGAAGGCAAGCGCGATCCGCAACTGGAGCTCTATCGCTGGTGGCTGGAGGAATACCGGGTTTCGCTGTTCGCCCAGCAACTGGGGACCAAAGTGCCGATCTCCGACAAGCGCCTGAACAAGCAATGGACCCAGGTCGAACCCTGACCCCGAGACTTGTGCAATACCTGTGGGAGCGAGCCTGCTCGCGCTGGCGGCATCACAGTCGACATAGATGTTGGAGGTGATGGCCCCATCACGAGCAGGCTCGCTCCCACAGGTTTTTGTATTGCCTGGCAGGTGGGAGTCATCGAGCAAAATGGCGCCAAAACCCAATGTTTATGGCAAACTTCGCGCCTATAAACGCCGGTCCCGCAGTTTTGAGCCTCTCAGGGTTCGGGCGGTACGGAATAAAGCGATGCCAGGTGTGCTTTCCGTGACGGGAACAGACCCTTTGTGTGTTGGTACGTCGGTGCCAACGCTTTCTGCCTGAACAGATTAGAGAAACGACCATGCATAACGTCGTCATCAGCGGCACCGGCCTGTACACCCCGGCCAACAGCATCTCCAATGAAGAGCTGGTGCAGTCTTTCAACGCTTACGTCGCGCAATTCAACGCCGATAACGCCGACGCCATCGCCCGTGGCGAAGTCGAAGCGTTGACCGAATCCAGCGCTGCGTTTATCGAAAAAGCTTCCGGTATCAAAAGCCGCTTTGTGATGGACAAGGATGGCATCCTCGACCCGCAACGCATGGCGCCGCGCCTGCCTGAGCGTTCCAACGACGAATGGTCGGTGCTTTGCCAGATGGCCATCGGCGCGGCCGAACAAGCCTTGCAGCGTGCCGGCAAGACCGCCGCCGACATCGACGGCGTCATTGTGGCGTGCTCCAACCTGCAGCGCGCCTACCCGGCCATCGCCATCGAAGTCCAGGAAGCGCTGGGTATCCAGGGCTTTGGTTTCGACATGAACGTGGCTTGCTCCTCGGCGACCTTCGGCATCCAGGCGGCCGCCAACAGCGTGCAACTGGGCCAGGCCCGGGCAATCCTGATGGTCAACCCGGAAGTTTGCACCGGTCACTTGAACTTCCGCGACCGTGACAGCCACTTCATTTTTGGCGACGCGGCGACGGCGGTGATCATCGAGCGTGCCGACCTGGCGACCTCCCCGTACCAGTTCGACATCGTCAGCACCAAACTGCTGACCAAGTTCTCCAACAATATTCGCAACAACTTCGGCTTCCTCAACCGCGCGGCGGAAGAGGGCATCGGAGCCAAGGACAAACTGTTCGTGCAGGAAGGCCGCAAGGTGTTCCGCGACGTCTGCCCGATGGTGGCCGAGCTGATCGCTACGCACCTGGAAGAGAACAAGCTCAACGTCAGTGACGTGAAACGTTTCTGGTTGCACCAGGCGAACCTCAGCATGAACCACCTGATCGTGAAGAAACTGCTGGGCCGCGAAGCCACCGAAGAAGAAGCCCCGGTGATTCTCGACACCTACGCCAACACCAGCTCCGCCGGGTCGGTGATTTCCTTTCACAAGCATCAGGATGATCTGCCCGCCGGTTCCCTGGCCGTGCTCAGCTCGTTCGGCGCGGGTTACTCGATTGGTAGCGTGCTGTTGCGCAAGCGTTGAGGGAAAGTCTGTCGTTATTTCCGTTGATTTGCGCTGGTTTTTCCTACAGCCGAAACAGTCGGGACGCTGTAGTTTTCGGAAATGACAGCAGGACGTTGCCGACGGCGACGCCCTGCTGACTCATTTTTCGAGGTCAGGACAAGGGGTTTGTGAATGGCGGCTGACGACGCGCAACTGCTGCAACGATTGCTGGCAGGTGAACAACAAGCCTTCAAAGAGTTGGTCAGCACTTACCAGAGCCCGATGCGTGCAGTCGCTTATGCGATCGTCGGCAACCGGCATGCTGACGAAGTGGTGCAGGATGCGTGGCTGTCGGTCGTGCGTAATCTGAGCAAGTTCGAGGCGCGTTCGAGCCTCAAGACCTGGTTGCTGACCATCACCGCCAATGCGGCGAAGGGCCGTTACAAGCAGAACCGTCGCGAGGTGCTGCTTGATGACCTTCCATCGCCCCATGGCACGATTGATGATGATCGTTTTTCGTCCGCTGATGGCCATTGGCTGGTGGCGCCGTTCGCCTGGCACCAAGACACCCCGGAGGCGTTGCTCACCGAACGCGAGTTGCGCGAGTGCCTCGAACACACGTTGCTCAGCCTGTCGGAACTGCAACGCAGCGTCTTGCTGTTGCGCGAGCGTCAGGGACTGGAACTGGAAGACATCTGTAATCTTCTGGACATATCGCTCTCCAATGTTCGCGTGCTGCTGCATCGGGCACGGTTGAAGGTCTTTGCGACCGTGGAGCATTTTGAGGAAACCGGCGAATGCTGACCTGTAAGGAGCAAGTGGCACGCGCCAGTGATTATCTCGATGGCCAGTTGAGCTTTAGGGAGAAGTTGCTGGTGCGGCATCATTTAATGTTCTGCCCCAATTGCCGGCGGTTCATTCGTCAGATGCGTTTGATGCAGCAGACGCTGCGCGTCTTGCCGGAGGAAGCTGTGCCGGAGGTCGATGCACTCGCCGAACGTCTCGCTGCGGAGCGTCGCAAGGACATTCCGTAAAGTCGTGGCGTTATCGCAGGGAACAGAAGCAGGCCGGCGTGGATGCATCGAACGGATGATGGGGATCGATCCGTCCACGCCAGACTGTAAAGCGCCTCAAGCGTCCATGACCTGAGGCGTGGAGCGGTACTGCTTAGAACTTGGCTTCGGCGTCCAGTTGCAGAGTGTTGATGTCCGAATCCTTGAGGTTGGCGTTGGTGTAGTCAGAGTTAGCCATGAAGTACGTCGCGCCCAGGGCGAAGTTCTTGTCCAGCTCGTAACTCACTTTCAACTTGCTGCCACGCGAACCGGTGAAACCGTTGGCGAAGTCGGAGTCGGTGAAGGCGCCGACCACGGCGTTACGCTGCACGTCGCGGTAGTTGTAGTCCACGGCGAAGCCATAGAACTTGGTCTTTACACCGGCCAGCCAGGCAGAATCCTGATCGTTGCTGGCGTCTTTGTTGTTGACGTACTGACCGTACAGCGAGAGCGGCAGTGGCAGGCCGGTGATGTCGATCTGACCGAAGCCTTCGTACAGTTTGAATTGCTCGTTCGGGGTGTTGCCGTTGGTGGCCAGTACGGACGGGATGCTGGTGCCGCCGGCGGTGATGTCGTCGTCGTTGTCGTAGCCGTAGACGCTGCCACCCAGAGTCAGTTTCAGGTTGTCGGTGAGGGCGAAGCGCGCGCCCAACTGGCCGGCGTACAGACGCAAGTCGTGCTTGAACTGCACGCCGTCGCCGTCGACGTTGTCCTTGAGGGTGTAGTGGCCGGCGCTACCGAACACCTCGGTGCTGGCGCCCAGCGGGTATTTATACGACACGGACAGACCTTCAGGGCTGATGTCGCTATCCCAGATGATGTCGCCCATGCTCACCCATTGCTGTGGCATCTTGCCGCCAACGATGTGCAGGTTCTTGATCGCGTCCGGGTGGTAGTCGAGGTAACCCAGGTCCAGCCAGATCGACTTCTTGTCGAAGTAGTTGTCCAGGCTCTGGTTGGTGGAGCGCGCGTCGTCGTTGTTGCCGGTGGCGATACGGATACCGGTGTCGACTTGCGGGTTGATCTCGGTGTAGGCACCCAGACGGGCACGAACGCGCTGACGGTCCTGGTCCCGGTTGTTCGAGACACCATCGTTCTTGACCGTTTCCTGACGGAAACGCACGTCGCCCTTGAATTGGGTCTTGGCAGCCCAGGCCAGTTTCTGGTCGAAGGTGCTCAGCTCATTGGTTTTCTTCGCGGTGGCCGCGATCTGCTCGTTGGTCTCTTGCTGAGCCTGACGGGCGATTTGCTGATCTTTTTGATCCCTGGCCAGCTCGGCTTGCAGTTCGCTGTATTGCGCATTGGTAATCGAGCCGTTTGCCTTAAGCATGTCGAGCAGTTTGGCGTCGACTGCGGCACTGGCCGGAACACTCATGGCCAGCAGCAGACCGCCACACAGGGCCGCCGCAGTTTTCGTGGAAGCAAGACGCATATCAATCTCCGAAGATGTAAGGGGATGACTGAGCCATCCGGGACACAACCGACCGTTGAGGGACGGAAACAGTGGCCGGGTAGAACCCGACGCTCTAAAAACTGGCGCCAGTATCGCGATGGTTTATTACAGAGCGGTGGCAAAGTGATGGCGTCTCGATGACGATACAAAGACCGTATGAACTTTTGATCCAGAACCCTGTCAGGCGGTTTTGACGGATGTGTAATGGCGGGCGATAGGCGATACTCGCCGGGCTGTTACGCGAAGAAGTCGAGAGGGTGTCAATGCCGCTGCAACGTCTGGAAAGCCTGTCCGATATTGGTCCGCGCACGTGGGATGCCCTGGTGCCGGAGAATCAGCCGTTTCTACGCCATGCCTTTCTCAGTGCACTGGAAGACAGCGGCAGCCTCGGCCCCCATTCCGGCTGGCAGCCCGAGCATCTGTTGCACCTCGAAGAAGGGCGTCTGATCGCCGCGTTACCCAGTTACCGCAAGTGGCATTCCTACGGCGAGTACGTGTTCGATCACGCCTGGGCCGATGCCTGCGAGCGTGCCGGCATCGACTATTACCCGAAGCTGTTGACCGCCGTGCCGTTCAGCCCGGTCAGTGGGCCACGGTTGCTGGCGCGTAATGTCGAGGACGGTTTTGAACTACTGAAGAGCCTGCCGGGCTACCTTGAAATCGAAGAACTCTCCAGCGCCCACATCAACTTCACAGACCCTTTCACCGATGCGGCATTGGCCGAACAACCCGGCTGGTTGCAGCGGATCGGCTGTCAGTACCACTGGCAGAATCGCGGATATCGGGACTTTCAAGACTTCCTCGACGTCCTCAGTTCGCGCAAACGCAAACAGATGCGCAAAGAGCGCGAGCAAGTGGCGGGGCAGGGTATTGAGTTCGAATGGCTGGAAGGCAAGCAGCTGGATCAGGCGCAGTGGGATTTTGTCTATGCCTGCTACGCCAATACCTACGCAGTGCGTAGGCAACGGCCCTATTTGACGCGGGAATTTTTCAGTCTGTTGGCCGAGCGCATGCCCGAAGCCATTCGCGTGGTGTTGGCCAAGCAAGGTTCACGACCCGTGGCCATGGCCTTCAGTCTGGTGGGCGGCGACAGTTTTTACGGGCGTTACTGGGGCTGCCTGGCGGAGTTCGACCGCCTGCATTTCGAGACCTGCTTCTACCAGGGCATGGACTACGCGATTGCCAATGGCTTCCAGCGTTTTGACGCCGGCGCCCAGGGCGAACACAAGCTGATTCGCGGGTTCGAACCGGTGATCACCCATTCCTGGCACTATCTGCGTCATCCGGGACTGAAAGCCGCGGTCAAAGACTTCCTTCACCAGGAGCGTCTTGGGGTGTTGGCCTATGCCGAGGAAGCGAGGACCGCGTTGCCTTATCGGCAAGCATGATCCTCGCCCGTGGCCTCAAGTGCCTTCCTTGCCTAGCCAGCGATAGGTCACGCCGCCGATCACCGCGCCCAACAGCGGTGCCACCCAGAACATCCACAATTGCGCGATGGCCCAGCCACCGACCATCAGCGCCGGACCGGTGCTGCGGGCCGGATTGACCGAAGTGTTGGTGACGGGAATCGAGATCAAGTGAATCAGCGTCAAGGCCAGGCCGATGGCAATCGGTGCAAGCCCGGCGGGCGCTCGTTTGTCGGTGGCACCGAGGATGATCAGCACGAACATCGCGGTCATCACCAGTTCACAGACAAATCCCGCGGCCATCGAGTACTTGCCCGGGGAGTGTTCGCCGTAGCCGTTGGACGCCAGGCCGGCGGAGAGGTCGAAGCCTTCCTTGCCGCTGGCGATGTAGTAGATCAGCGCGGCGGCGATAATGGCGCCAATCACCTGGGCGATGATGTACGCGGGCAATTCCCGCGCCGGGAACCGACCGCCGACGCACAGGCCGACGGAGACGGCAGGGTTGAGGTGGCAACCGGAGATATGGCCGATGGCGAAGGCCATGGTCAACACGGTGAGACCAAACGCGATGGCCACACCCAGTACCCCGATTCCGAGAGGCGAAGACGCAGCAAGCACCGCACTGCCGCAACCCCCCAATACCAGCCAGAACGTACCTAACAACTCAGTGACAGAACGTTTGAACAGCGACATGAGAGCGTCCTTGATAGGCGACCTATCGAGACTGTATCGCGTGATGCATCCTGCAGACTTACGACAGGCTCATCTCCAGAACCTTGGCTGAGTACAGCAGGGTTTCTGCGGATTTCCAGCGGCCACAAAAAACCGCCAGGGCCTGTGGTTAGCAGGCTGTGGCGGTTTTTTTGGTGGATTTAGAGGGCGCTTGTGGCGAGGGAGCGTGCTCCCGCTGGACAGCGAAGCTGTCCCCATGGCAAAAACTCCACTGTGTCAGAAAACCAGGCTGCCTGAAATTACGACTGCTGCGCAGCCGAGCGGGAGCAAGCTCCCTGGCCACAAAAGCTCACTCCCACAGGTTCGGTGGTGATCTCACGATATCAATCGATACCGACAAACCCACCCGTCTGGTGCTGCCACAGCCGCGCATACAACCCGCCATGCGCCAGCAGTTCGGCGTGGGTGCCGGTTTCGGCGATCTTGCCTTTTTCCAGCACCACCAGCCGGTCCATCCGGGCGATGGTCGAGAGTCGGTGGGCGATGGCGATCACGGTTTTGCCTTGCATCAGGGTTTCCAGGCTTTCCTGGATCGCCGCTTCGACTTCCGAGTCCAGCGCCGAGGTCGCCTCGTCCATGATCAGGATGGGTGCGTCCTTGAGCAGCACACGAGCAATCGCAATCCGCTGACGCTGGCCGCCGGAGAGTTTCACCCCGCGCTCACCCACGTGCGCATCGAAACCGGTACGGCCTTCGGCGTCCGACAGCAACGGAATGAACTCATCGGCGCGCGCCTTGTGCACCGCTTCCCACAGCTCGGCGTCGGTGGCATCGGGTCTGCCGTAAAGCAGATTGTCGCGAATCGAACGGTGCAGCAACGAGGTGTCCTGGGTGATCATGCCGATGCGCTCGCGCAGGCTTTCCTGGCCGACTTCGGCAATGTTCTGCCCATCGATGAGGATTCGCCCGCCCTGCACGTCATAGAGGCGTAGCAGCAGGTTGACCAGGGTCGATTTGCCGGCACCGGATGGCCCGATCAAGCCGATTTTCTCACCGGGCTTGATCGTCAGGTTAAGGTCGCCAATGATTCCGCTCTTCTTGCCGTAGTGAAAATCCACGTGCTCGAAACGCACTTCGCCTCGGGGCACGGCCAGCGGTTTGGCCTGATCGCGGTCAGTGATGCTGACCGGTTGGGCGATGGTCCGCAAACCGTCCTGGACCATGCCAATGTTTTCGAAGATGCCAGTGACCACCCACATGATCCAGCCGGACATGTTGACGATACGAATCACCAGGCCTGTCGCCAGGGCAATCGCGCCCACCGAGATCAGCGACTGCGTCCACAGCCACAGGGCCAGGCCGGTGGTGGTGACGATCAGCAGGCCGTTCATGCTGGTGATGGCCACGTCCATGCTGGTGACCACGCGCCCGGCCAGTTGGGCTTTTTCGGTTTGCTCCTTGATGGCTTCCTTGGCGTATTGCTGTTCATGGTTGGTATGGGCGAACAACTTCAAGGTGGTGATGTTGGTGTAGCCGTCGACGATCCGTCCCATGAGTTTGGAGCGCGCATCGGAGGATTGCACCGAGCGGTCCTTGACCCGCGGCACGAAGTAATAAAGCGCGCCGATGAACCCGGCGATCCAGGCCGTCAGCGGGATCATCAGGCGCCAGTCGGCTTCGGCAAACAGCACCAGCGCGCTGATGGCGTAGATCAGCACATGCCACAGGGCATCCACCGCTTGCACGGCGGAATCGCGCAGGGCGTTGCCGGTCTGCATGATGCGCTGGGCGATGCGCCCGGCGAAGTCGTTCTGGAAGAAGTTCAGACTCTGTTTGAGGACATAGCGGTGGTTCTGCCAGAGAATCAGGCTGGTCATGCCGGGGTTCAGCGTCTGGTGCACCAGCAGGTCGTGCAGGCCGAAGAAAATCGGTCGCAGAACCAGGGTCACTACCACCATCCAGGTCAGTTCAAGTGCGTGGTCCTGGAAGAAATCGGGGTTCGGCGTGCCTTGGGCCAGGTCGATGATGCGGCTCAGGTAGTTGAACAGCGCGACTTCGATCAAGGAGGCGAACAGGCCGACAATCAGCAGGGCGGCGAAACTCGGCCAGACCTGCTTCAAGTAATAGGTATAGAAGGGGAGAACCCGATCTGGCGGAGCCGCCGTCGGAGCGTCGCGGAATATGTCGATCAGTTTCTCGAAACGGCGATAAAGCATCAGTTCTCCGCCCGCGCGCGGGCTCTCCTTTAAACGATATGAGCGGCGCCGGATGCCGGCAGCCGCTCAAGCACTCCTGTGCAGATTAGTTGATCACTTTGGCCGACTTGATGAAAACAGAGTCGGCCGGCACATCTTTCATGCCGCCTTTGGTGGTGGTCGGGGAATTGACGATGATGTCCACCACATCCATGCCTTTGACGACTTTACCGAACACGGCATAGCCATCGCCCTGGTCGAGGAAATCGTTGTCCTTGACGTTGATAAAGAACTGGCTGGTGGCCGAATCCGGGTTCGAGGTGCGGGCCATGGACAGCGTGCCACGCACGTTATGCAGGCCGTTCTTGGACTCGTTCTTGATCGGCGCCTTGGTTTCTTTTTGCTGCATCTGTTGAGTGAAACCACCGCCCTGGACCATGAAGCCAGGAATCACGCGGTGGAAAATCGTGTTGTTGTAAAAGCCGCTGTTGACGTAATCAAGGAAGTTTTTGGTACTGATCGGTGCCTTGACCGGGTCCAGTTCGATTTCGATCTGGCCGTTGGTGGTTTCCAGCAATACGTGCGGCGCCTTGGCGGCGGGCGTTGCGGCCATCAGGTTGGCGGCAAACAGAACGGAGCCGGCGACGAGGGCAATTTTTTTCAGCATGGGTCAGTGATCCTGAGTGAGGGGGTGTCGACTGCGGTGAGAAACTCGAGCAGGGTTTGGTTGAAGCGTTCGGGTTGATCCAGCGGGGTGGCGTGGCGGGAATCGGCGATCACCACCAGCCGCGCATCGGGCAGCAGTTTTACGTAGGTTTCCTTCAGCGAGACCGGCGTGTAATCGCGGTCGGCGGTGACGATCAGGGTTGGACAGGCGACTTTGGAAAGTCGTTCCTGAACACCCCAGCCAACAATGGCATCGAAGCTGGCGAGATAAGCATGTTTGTCGTTTTTTGCCCAGCGCTCGGCCATTTTCTGGCGCAAATCAGCTTGTTCGGGTTTGGGGAACAGCTTGGCACCCAAGGCCTTGCCGATGGCGCCCAGACTGAGGGCACGCATCAGGCTCCAGCGTTTGAACCACTGCCAGTAATCGTCGCGGGTGCGCAGCTTGACCTCCGGCGCACTGTTGACGATGCACAGGCTTTTAAGCATGTGCGACTGATCCACGGCCAGTTGAAAACCGATCATGCCGCCCATGGACAAGCCCACATAATGCGTGGGGCCGAGGTTCAGGTGTTCCATCAGGGCGACCAGGTCGGCGCTGAACCCGGCAATGCTGTAACGCTCCCGGGGTTTGTCGGAGCGGCCGTGACCGCGCACATCCGGAACGATTACACGGTAATGGGCTGACAGCGCCGGGATCTGCTTTTCCCAGTCCAGGGTACTGGAACCCAGCCCGTGGACCAGCAGCAACGGCGTGCCGTGACCGTATTCCTCATAGTGCAGGTTGCAACCTTCATGTTCGAAATAGGCCATGCGGATACTCCGTGTCAGGCTTGTTCAGGGGCGGCGAACGGCGCATCCAGCGGCGCGGTGTCGAAGGTGCGCAGCAGTTCGATCAGGATTTGTGTCGCCGGGCCCAAGGGTTTGTCCTTGTTCGAATACAGATAAAAACTCGGGTTGCGGCTGCCGCCCTGGTCCAACGGTAGCAGCTTGAGCGTGCCTTCCTTGAGTTCGCGTTCGATCATGTGCCGGGGCAGCCAGGCGAAACCCAGGCCACTGCTGACAAACGTCGCCGCGGTGGCCAGGCTGCCGACGGTCCAGCGCTGTTCGGCGCCGAGCCAGCCGACGTCTCGTGGCTGCTGGCGACCGGAGTCGCGGATGACCACTTGCAGCTGGCTTTCAAGGTCCTGGAAATTCAGTTCGCGGTTGAGGCGATGCAAGGCATGTTCGGGGTGGGCGACCGCGACAAACTCGACGTCGCTCAACTCCGCGCCCAGGTAGCCCGGAATGCTGAAACCGCTGATGGCCAGGTCGGCCACGCCTTCGAGCAGTACTTCTTCAACGCCCGACAACACTTCTTCGCGCAGACGCACCCGGCAACCACGGCTCTGCGGCATGAACGCGGTCAATGCGCGGACGAGGCGGGCGCTCGGGTAAGCCGCATCGACCACCAGCCGCACTTCCGCTTCCCAGCCTTGCTCCATGTGGTGGGCCAGGTCTTCCAGCTGACTGGCCTGTTTCACCAGTTGCCGCGAGCGGCGCAACAACACGCCGCCGGCTTCGGTCAGCACCGCTTTGCGGCCGTCGATGCGCAGCAGCGGCACGCCGAGCTGGTCCTGCATACGCGCCACGGTGTAGCTCACCGACGATTGCGAGCGGTGCAGCGCTTCGGCGGCCTGGGCGAAACCGCCGTGGTCGACCACGGCTTGTAATGTTCGCCATTGATCAAGGGTCACGCGGGGCGCTTTCATGAATAGCTCCTCTTGTCCTAAGCTGGCAGTCCTTATTGGAGACTGCTGAATGAAAAAATTCTGTTGTTTGGTGCTGGCGCTGCTGCCGCTGACTGCGTTTGCTTACCCGATTGATGTGGAGAAAAACCTCAACGGCATGAAGATCGACTACAACGCCCACGACACGGATAACGACATCGCATCCATTCAGGTCAACAACTACGGCGATACCGATGCGATCTGCAAGGTGGTTTTCAACAATGGCCCGGAAGCGCCGCGCACCCGCTCTATCGAAGTGGCCGCTGGCAAACACAAAAATGCCACCGCCAAGTTCACCCGCACCATTATCAAGATGCGCATCAACCTGAGCTGCACCCCCAAATGACATAAAACCCTGTAGAGGCGAGGCTTGCCCGCGAAGACGGTGTGCCAGTCGACATGGATGTTGAATGACACCGGCCCCATCACGGGCAAGCCACGCTCCTGCAGGTGCAGGGCATGATCA
>NZ_JASCOM010000121.1:0-18163 GCF_029959925.1 Pseudomonas sp. PS02303 | reverse complement strand
GCTTGCTCCCGCTGGACTGCGCAGCAGTCCCCTTCTTTTCATGGATAAGGGGGCCACTTCGCGGCCCAGCGGGAGCAAGCTCCCTCGCCACAGGTGTTAGTGCCAGCCAGCAGGCCGGGGCAATCTCACGGGATCGTGTGAGCCTAAGCCTCCCACCCCGCGCCACTGACCGCCGCCTGCGCCAACGGGTGCAAATCCGCCCCGTGATGTTCTGTCTGCCAGGCCAGCAATTCCTTGCGCATGCCCGGCGTCCAGTACATCTGCAGGTGATTACGCACACCGAGCACGGCCGCTTGCTGGTCCGGTTCGGTGGCGAAATACAGGGCGATCTGGTTGACCATCTTGATCAGGTTCTCCGTACTCATCGGCGCACCTCCGCTTTGGCGCCACGGGCATGCCGGCGTTCCTTGAGCAGACGGTCCTGTTCATCACTGAAGGCCTGATAGCGTTTTTGCCACTCGGAAGGGTGGTAGACGCGGCTGACTTCCACGGCCGTGACCTTGTACTCCGGACAGTTGGTAGCCCAGTCGGAGTTGTCGGTGGTGATGACGTTGGCCCCCGATTCCGGGAAGTGGAACGTCGTGTACACCACGCCCGGCGCGACCCGCTCGGTGACCCGCGCACGCAGTACGGTCTGACCGGCGCGGCTGCCGATGCCGACCCAGTCGCCTTCGTTGATGCCTCGGCTCTCGGCGTCGGTCGGGTGGATTTCCAGGCGGTCTTCATCGTGCCAGGCGACGTTTTCGGTTCGCCGTGTCTGAGCGCCGACGTTGTACTGACTGAGGATGCGCCCGGTGGTCAGCAGCAGGGGATAACGATTGTTGACCTTCTCCTCGGTGGGCACATACCCGGTGAGCATGAAGCGCCCTTTGCCGCGCACGAACTGATCGATGTGCATGGTCGGCGTGCCGTCCGGCGCCGCGGCGTTGCACGGCCATTGCAGGCTGCCGTGGCTGTCGAGTGCGGCGTAACTGACGTTGGTGAACGTCGGCGTCAGGCTGGCGATTTCATCCATGATTTGCGACGGATGCGTGTAGTTCATCGGGTAGCCCAGGGCGTTGGCCAGGGCCACCGTGCCTTCCCAGTCAGCCTTGCCACCCAGCGGTTCCATGACCTTGCGCACCCGCGAGATACGCCGCTCGGCGTTGGTGAAGGTGCCGTCCTTTTCCAGGAACGAACTGCCCGGCAGGAACACATGGGCGAACCTGGCGGTTTCGTTGAGGAAAATGTCCTGCACCACGATGCATTCCATGGCCGACAGGGCTGCGGTGACGTGCTGGGTGTTCGGGTCGCTCTGGGCGATGTCTTCGCCTTGGCAATACAGGCCTTTGAAACTGCCGGCCAGCGCCGACTCGAACATATTCGGGATACGCAGCCCCGGGTCGGGTTGCAAAGTGACGTTCCAGGCCTGTTCGAACTGCGCCCGTACCACTTCGTTGGAGATGTGCCGGTAACCGGGCAACTCGTGGGGGAACGAACCCATGTCGCAGGAGCCCTGAACGTTGTTCTGCCCACGCAGCGGGTTCACGCCCACGCCTTCACGACCGATGTTGCCGGTGGCCATGGCGAGGTTGGCGATGCCCATGACCGCAGTGCTGCCCTGGCTGTGTTCGGTGATGCCCAGGCCGTAGTAGATCGCCGCATTGCCGGCACCGGCATACAGGCGAGCGGCGGCGCGGATATCGGCAGCGGCGACGCCGCAGACCGGGCCGAGCACTTCCGGCGAGTGTTCCGCACGGCTGACGAACTCGCTCCAGCGAGCGAAATCGCTGCCCTCGCAACGGGCGTCGATAAAGGCCTGATCGAGCAAGCCTTCGGTGACGATGACGTGGGCCAACGCATTGAGCATGGCGACGTTAGTGCCCGGGCGCAGGGCCAGGTGCAGTTCGGCGCGGGCATGCACCGCGTCCACCAGATCAATGCGCCGTGGGTCGATGACGATCAGCCGTGCGCCTTCACGCAGGCGGCGTTTGAGTTGGGAGGCGAACACCGGGTGGGCGTCGCTGGGGTTGGCGCCCATCACCAGAATCACGTCGGCCTGCATCACCGAGTCAAAACTCTGGGTGCCGGCGGATTCGCCCAAGGTTTGTTTCAGCCCATAACCGGTCGGCGAGTGGCAGACCCGCGCACAGGTGTCGACGTTGTTATTGCCAAACGCGGCGCGCACCAGTTTTTGCACCAGGTAGGTTTCTTCGTTGGTGCAACGGCTGGAGGTGATGCCACCAATGGAGTCGCGGCCGTACTTTTGCTGCAACCGACGGAATTCGCTGGCGGCGTAAGTCACCGCTTCATCCCAGCTGACTTCCTGCCACGGGTCGTTGATGTGTTTGCGGATCATCGGTTTGGTGATGCGATCCGGGTGGGTGGCGTAGCCCCAGGCGAAGCGCCCTTTGACGCACGAGTGACCATGGTTGGCCTGGCCGTTCTTGTCCGGAACCATGCGCACCAGCTGGTCGCCTTTCATCTCGGCGCGGAACGAGCAGCCCACGCCGCAATAGGCGCAGGTGGTGATCACGCTGTGCTCCGGCTGACCCAGTTCGACCACGCTTTTTTCCATCAGCGTCGCGGTAGGGCAGGCCTGCACACAGGCGCCGCAGGACACGCATTCGGAGTCGAGGAAGTTATCGCCACCGGCCGCCGCCACCCGGGATTCAAAACCGCGTCCGGTAATCGTCAGGGCAAAGGTACCTTGGGTTTCTTCGCAGGCACGCACGCAGCGGTTGCAGACGATGCACTTGCTCGGGTCGTAATCGAAGTAAGGGTTGGACGTGTCCTTCACGTCGGCCAGATGGTTGTCACCTTCATAGCCGTAACGCACTTCCCGCAGGCCAACCTGACCGGCGACGGTTTGCAGCTCGCAGTTGCCGTTGGCCGAGCAGGTCAGGCAGTCCAGCGGGTGATCGGAGATGTACAACTCCATGACATTGCGACGCAGGGTCGCGAGCTTCGGCGTCTGGGTGTGCACGGTCATGCCTTCGGTGACCGGCGTGGTGCAAGACGCGGGATAGCCGCGCATGCCGTCGATCTCCACCAGGCACATGCGGCAGGAGCCGAAGGCTTCGAGGCTGTCAGTGGCACACAGTTTCGGGATGGTCGTGCCCATCAACGCGGCGGCGCGCATCACCGAAGTGCCTTCGGGCACGCTGATGCTGCGCCCGTCGATGCTCAGGGTTATCTGCACGTCGCTGTCGCGGGCCGGGGTGCCCAGATCAATATCGGTTTTCGGGTCGAAGAGGGTAATCATTGGTCGGCCTCCGAAGATTGCAGACCGAAGTCGGCGGGGAAGTACTTGAGGGCGCTGACCACCGGAAAGGGGGCCATGCCGCCCAAGGCGCACAGCGAACCGTATTGCATCGTGTCGCACAGGTCCTTGAGGATGATGACCTGCTCATCGCGACCACTTTGGTCCGGCGCGGCCAACAGGCGGTCGATCACCTCCACGCCGCGGGTCGAGCCGATGCGGCAGGGCGTGCATTTGCCGCAGGATTCCTCGGCGCAGAACTGCAAGGCGAAACGCGCCATTTGCGCCATGTCCAGGCTGTCGTCCGCGACCACCACTCCACCGTGACCGAGCATCGCGCCGATACCGGCGAAGGCTTCGTAATCCAGCGGCGTGTCGAATTGCGACGGCGGCACCCAGGCGCCGAGCGGGCCGCCGACCTGTGCGGCTTTCAGCGGTCGACCACTGGCGGTGCCACCGCCGTAGTCTTCCACCAGTTCGCGCAGCGTCAGGCCAAAGGCCCGTTCTACCAGGCCACCGTGAAGAATATTGCCCGCCAACTGGAAGGGCATCGTGCCTAGGGAACGGCCCATGCCGTAATCGCGATAGAACTGCGCACCCTTGGCCAGAATCAGCGGCACCGAGGCCAGGGTCAGCACGTTGTGCACCAGCGTCGGCAGGCCGAACAGGCCCTTCAACGCGGGAATCGGAGGCTTGGCGCGAACGACCCCGCGTTTGCCTTCGAGCGAATCCAGCAACGCGGTTTCCTCACCGCAGATGTAAGCGCCGGCCCCGACGCGCACTTCCATATCAAATGCCAAGCCGCTGCCGCCGACATTGGCCCCGAGGTAACCGTTGGACCGAGCAATCTCCAGCGCCTCGTTCAGCGTGGCGATGGCCTGTGGGTATTCCGAGCGCACATAGATGTAGCCGTAGCTGGCGCCGACGGTGATGCCGGCAATGGCCATGCCTTCGATCAGCAGGAAGGGGTCGCCTTCCATCAACATGCGGTCGGCGAAAGTGCCGGAGTCGCCTTCGTCGGCGTTGCACACAATGTATTTCTGCGCCGCCTGGGTGGCACGTACCGTGCGCCACTTGATCCCGGCGGGGAACGCTGCGCCGCCACGGCCACGCAGGCCTGAATCGAACACTTCCGTTGCAGTTTGATCACCGCCAACGGTCACGGCTCTCGTTAAACCTTCGAAACCGCCATGGGCCCGGTAATCATCCAGCGACAACGGCCGGGTAATACCGGCGCGAGCGAACAACAGGCGTTGTTGAGACTTCAGATAGGGCAATTCTTCCACCAGGCCCAAGGCCAGTGGGTGCGAGGACGGCTCACCTTGCAGCGCATCGAGCACGGACGGCACATCGCTAGCAGTCAGCGGGCCGAAGCCGATACGGCCTTGCGGGGTGTCCACTTCCAGCAGCGGCTCAAGCCAATACAGGCCGCGAGAGCTGGTGCGTTGCAGGTCCTGACCGGCAAGGGCAGACGCCACCGCATCGGCACCCACGGCACGGGCAAGAGAATCACAGGGGAGATAGAGGCTCATGCGTCCTCCCGGCAAGCGTCGAGCAAAGCATCGAGACGCTCGGCACTGAGCCGCGCATGCACCTGACCATCCAGCTCCAGTGCCGGCGAACAGGCGCAGGCACCGAGGCAATACACCGGACGCAAACTGATGCTGCCGTCGGCACTAGTGCCGTGATCGTCCAGTTGCAGGCGATCACGCAACTGCGCGGCGAGCTGCTCGGCGCCGCGACTCTTGCACGACTCCGCCCGGCACAACCGCAGGATATGCCGGGCCGGCGGCGCGGTACGGAAGTCATGGTAAAAGCTGATCACCCCGCGAACCTCGGCCTGACTCTGATTGAGCGCGTGGGCAATCTCGGGGATGGCGGCATCGGGGATGTAACCGATACCGGCCTGAATCTCATGAAGGATGGGCAACAGTGCACCCGCAGAGCCTTTGTGGCGCTCCAGCACGCTGTTGACCATAGGCAATTGCAACATCTCATCAGGCATACAGCATTCCTCACGGTCACGGACGAACCAGGCGGTTGTCGGTCGTCCGAAAGTGTCGGCTGCGGCATTCACACCACGTCACGGTATCGTGGCATTGTCAGGCCGTTGGCCAGGGCACCCTGAGCGGGCATCTTGTTGTGCCCGATACGGTCTTCGCCGCACCTCTATTGGGCATAAAGGGCAGCTTGCCACGCTGCTATTGATCGAACTGCACCAAAGCGACGTGTTCGGTTCTGCCTACGACTCTCCAGTAAGTCTAGAAGAGCACAAAGCCAAGCGTTTGCTTACCGAATATCTTTCAGATACGCCTTGAGTACGATGAGCGGGCGATCCACCTCGCTTGTGCCAAGCTGAAGGGTGTTGAAGCGCCGAGCATTCAATTGCCGGTCCGGCAAACCCCCAAAGGGCCCATAACATGAACATCGCTCATGCAGCACACGTCCGTCGAGAATTCTATAAAGCCGTCAGGTTCTACTTTCACGTGGTCTGGCCGATTTTTTCCATCCTGCTGTTTTTGATCGTGCTGTTCGGTCTGATCATCAGCTATCTGGAAGGATGGGGTCCTTTTGACGGTATCTACTTCGCGTTCGTGACCGGCCTGACCATCGGTTATGGCGATCTCGTCCCGAAACTGGCCGTCTCACGGGTGCTGGCGGTTTTGCTGGGGTTTAACGGGGTGCTGATGACGGCAATATTTGCGGCGATCAGTATTCGGGCGATTGAAAATGCGGTGCGGGCGACAGACCACCTGGAGTAGGGGACGTGGCGGCGTAGTGGGAAATGCGCTATGAAGCTCTGCTCGCGATGTTCATTTGAAAACAGGGAAAGACTGATGATTGATTTCAACAACAAAGGATTCTTCAAGCTCAAGCAAAACGACGAATGCGCCGCACGCGTTTCCGACCTCTTGATCGACGGCGAACACGTCATCGACGCTTATAAATCCATGCGCGACGGCGTGGTGTTCACCAACAAACGCATCATCGCCGTCAACGTCCAGGGCCTCACCGGCAGCAAAAAAGACTTCACCTCATTACCCTACAAAAACATCGTGGCGTACTCGGTGGAAACCTCTGGCACGTTCGACCTGGACTCCGAACTGGAGGTTTATTTCTCGTCGTTGGGAAAAGTGAAATTCGAATTCACCGGCAGGACATCCATGGTCGAAATCTCAAAACTGATCTCCCAGCACTTGCTCTAACCCCAACACGAAAAAGCCCCGAAAACTCGGGGCTAACTGACTAAACACACATCCAACGTGGGAGCGAGCCTGCTCGCGAAAGCGCCAGACCAGCCACCATCAACGCTTAAAGCTAGCCACTACTTCCCAGCCTCAGCCCCCACCCGCTTAGGTGTCGGCAAAAAACCAGTGTTTTATGTGGCGTCGGCGTAGACATGATGATCAGGCGTCGACAGCATCAATCCCAATCGCGCCCGATCCTCTGGTGCTGGCTCAGTCCGGCATTACGTTCGGGCCTTCTTGTTTCTGGAACATGGAAATTGGCTTAACCGCCCCCTGTGGGAGCGAGCCTGCTCGCGAAAAACTCAAGGCAACCATCACTCCCACTGAATGCCCCAGCCCGCGACCAAACCCGCCCCTACATGCGGTACGCCTGACGTCTAAAAACCAGAAGCTACTCTTCAGCCTCCGCCGCCTGCTTCGACATCGGCGCAACCTTCCGATCCCGCGTCAGCACCTTCACCGCATCATCAACCACCGCCTTACTCATCGCCGTCAAATAATGCGCAGCCCAAGAGTGGCGGTCGGTGTCCGTGGCGTACGCGGCATCTTCATTCAGCTTCTTGGCGAGAAACAGAAAGTCAGAAGCCATGGCTAACGCATCGCCGAGGGGGACGCCGCGAGTGACGTGGAACAGTGGTTGATCGGCGCAGTAAATGGCAGGGGTTAGGCCGATGGTTTTTAGCTCTGATTGATCGGTCATTTGCCACCTCCGGTGAGGGAGAGGCGGTGGGAGAGGGTGGATGGTGGGGCGATACGCAATTGAAAGTCGCGTAGAGGGAAAAGCCAGATTTTGTACGTATCCATACAGCGCATTGTGAAGCTCCTTAATTTTTAAGAGCCGCCACAATTCGTTACCAAGCGAATGGGTGGCAGCTGTGCGCAGGTTGGTAAACCGGGAAATCAAGGAAACCGGCACGTCCGAAGACGTCCCACGCACAGCCGCCATAACGCAGATCGCAGGCGAAAAAAAAGCGCCTGCGAACGCATAGCACTGTTGCGCAGTGATTTACCTCGGGTTACCAAGCCCGGTCGCTGAATTGGCAGCGACGGTGGGAGGGTATCGTGCAGGTCATTTTCCTGCAACCTCCGAGAGCGGTGGGTGATTATGTGGTCAATCACTGTGGATATTCTGGTGATGAGGGCTCGGTGGTGGGCAGGGAAGGAAAGGCGTACTTGCGTCATGAAACGCGCTGAAACAGTTCAATACCATCTGTCTGTAGGTTACATATTTGCGCTTCGGGTCGTTGCGGATTTACCTCATAATCCGCGCTTCTGCCGTCGGTAGCTCTGCTTCTCTACTAATCTGTAGTCGCTGCAACCCGACCTTAAACAGCCAAGGAGAAAGGCAATGCCAGATAACCGGACCCCGCGTCATTCGGCTGCATCTGCAAAGGATGCTCTCGAGCGTTTGCTGGCCCCATCTGATTTGCCTGCGACCCTATGAGCCAAGCCGCCTTAGTCAATCCAAGCCTGCTCACATGGTCTCGTGAGCGCGCAGGTCTCTCCACTGCGCAGGTTGCTAAAAAGCTGCCAGTGAAACCTGATCGAGTAGAGGAATGGGAGGCTGGCGAGACCAAACCAACATTCCTTCAGGCTCAAAAGTGGGCGAGTCTCGCTCACATCCCTTTTGGCTTCTTGTTTCTTCCGCGCCCGCCTGTCGAACAACTGCCTTTACCTGATCTTCGGACCGTCGGTGGTATTGCGCCTCAACGTCCCAGCCTGGAATTGTTGGACACTGTCAGGGACTCCATGCGTAAGCAGGACTGGTACCTGGAGTATCTGCAATATCAGGAGCATCAGCCGCTGGCATTCGTCGGTCGCTTCAACAGCCAATCTCGAGTCGCAGAGGTGGTGGACGATATTCGCCGGACGCTCGGCGTGAACCCTGACGCTGCTCGATTGGATTACGACAAATACAGCCGTGCCTTGATAGAAGCTGCAGAAGCGGCTGGCATTTTGGTTATGCGCAGTGGCATTGCGCTAGGAAATACTCATCGCAAACTTGAAGTCAGCGAGTTCCGGGGTTTTGCCATCAGTAATACCTACGCCCCCGTGGTATTCGTCAACAGTTCCGACGCTCCCACCGCCAGACTGTTCACCTTACTTCACGAACTGGCCCATATCTGGATTGGTAGCAGTGGAGTGTCTGACGGAAATACCGCCAATGGTCGAGATGAGGAGCGATTCTGCAATGCAGTTGCAGGTGAGTTTCTGGCTCCCGAAGCGCAATTTCGTGCCCTGTGGAACCCTGATGTTAACTGGGAAGACAATTTAGCTCCGCTAGCCACTCGGTTTCACATCAGTAGATTGGCGATCGGTCGCCGCGCATTGGATCTTGGATATATAAGCCAAGCTCATTACAGCGCTTACTATCTAAAGATCTTCAAGGCTTTCCAGGATGAAAAAGGTGGAGCGGGTGACTATTACCGTAACGCCACCGCGAAAAACAGCCCTCGCCTAAGCAAGGCAGTGCTGACTGAAGCAATGAGTGGCCGGATGCTGCTGCGCGAGGCGGGACACTTGCTCGGCGTGCAACCTGCCAAGTTAAGGACGCTTGCCAGTAAGATCACGGAATGAATTATTTACTAGACGCTAATACACTGATCGAAGCAAAAAATCGATATTACGGGATGACTATCTGTCCTGGGTTTTGGCAATGGTTATTGCTGAAAAATGAAGCGTTAGCTTTATCTAGCATCGCCCCCGTAATGGATGAGTTGACCAAAGGGAATGACGAACTCGCTGATTGGGCGAAGGAGAACGCTGGTTTCTTCCACAACACCACCGATGACTCTACGCAAGAAGCATTCGCTCAAGTGGCAGGGCTTGTGGCTGATCAGACGCCGAGAATGAAGATAGGTGCCATGGAAGAGTTCTTAGCGGGTGCGGACCCTTGGCTAATTGCAAAGGCTTTGACGACAGGTGCGACGTTAGTAACTCACGAAAGGCTGAATCGCGACGCAAGACGAAAATTCATCATTCCTAATATTTGCGAGCAGCTTAACGTCTCTTTTTTGAATACGTTTGAGTTGCTGCACAAGCTTGAAGCCAGGTTTGTGCTGCTTGTTTAAATGAAATTCGAACTGAAATGCCAAGCGATTCAGCGCTAATGTGAATTGCCTGTTACTCAAAAGTGACTTCCAAACATTTTGCCTGGCTATAGCGGCGGACAGCCCCGGAAGAATTCGGGCCGCCCGCCCCGTGAGTTCATCGCTGCAATGTAGGAGCGAGCTCACGAAAAACGCAAGCCAGCAACCACAACTGCTGTGCGGCCCTTAGGGCTGCCAATCAACCCGGTCATAAAATGGATTTCAAACAGTTTTGCCAAGCTCATGAATTCAATATCAGCAAATGCGCGGTAAATTTAGCTGGTGGCAGCTTCACGATGACGGAGCTAAAAACGTCACCTGTCGAATTCTTGAACTTGGCGGAAGACGATTTTGAACGGGGCGGTCTGTCTGCGCTTGTTAACGCAATGACCAATTCAAAGCGCGCGATTATCTGTCAGATAGATCAGCTAGTGATTTCTTTTGGTTACCAGTCGCTTAGATGGAATGTACCGAAAAAACTAGAGCGATTGCGAGCGCTTGGCCTGTTGGCACCAAGTCTGTTACGCAAAATAGTGGATGTGCGGAATATTCTTGAACATGAATACAAAATCCCTGACTTTGAGTTTGTAGAGGACTCGCTGGATATCGCGAGTCTTTTTGTAATGTCTGCTTCTGCTATGTTCATTCCGTTCGAGGATGTATTGGAGTTTTCACTACCTGAGTCAACTTGTAGGGGAAGCTCTGTTACGCACATCAATGTCGGGTTGTGTAGAGAGCCTCGAGGTGTTTTTTACAAGGTCTATGCGTATGAACCCGACGAAAATTCCGGTCGATGCGTTGATCAGTGTGAGATTCCATCAGGGCATATACTTTTCGAGGCCATGGTGAAGCTTTCCGCGTCTTTGATGCTTCGATACAAGGTCGAGCAAGCTTTTGAAAGTTTTGATAAGGCCTATGCACAGGTATGAAAGGAGTTTTGGAAAAGGAACAGATTGATCATCCACGCACTCGGGTTAAGTAATGCCTGTCAGCTCACCACGATCCCTGTGGACGCGAGCCTACTCGTCAAATCCGTCAGGCCGGTTCCCCAATGCACCACCACTGTACTGCAACTTCATCGTCAGGTTGAGTTACGTCATGCCCGTGCTCGATGAAATTCGCTGGTGACTGCAA
Source organism: Pseudomonas sp. PS02303 (assembly GCF_029959925.1). Taxonomy (NCBI): domain Bacteria; kingdom Pseudomonadati; phylum Pseudomonadota; class Gammaproteobacteria; order Pseudomonadales; family Pseudomonadaceae; genus Pseudomonas; species Pseudomonas sp. PS02303. The sequence continues at coordinate 7,451 of NZ_JASCOM010000121.1, read as the reverse complement.
CGCGAGAACTTGACTGATCCGCTCTGGCATTAGAGCGTTTGTTTCACCAAGAAAACCCAGATAATAGTCCCTGTCATAGAAGACGGTGACCTCGCTCTGATGAACCCATGGCCACACCACCAGGCAAGCGACCCGGTAGTAACCTTGTGAGTGGTCAGCAGCGTTGGACAGGTGGCTAGCGGCTTCGAGCAGTTGCTGAATGCAGAAGGCTTGAGCTTCGATCCTGGCTTGAGGACCTTGAACCAAGGCCGCATGCACCGGGATCTTCCAGTGTGTATAGCGCTCCATGTGGGCGGATCGCGGGTAAAACTCATCGCGAAAGCTGGAGGCCCAGCGCTCCAGAGCGCGAAGGCGGCGGGGAATGCCTCTGAGTGGTTTGTTGCTGAGGGCGATTTGCCGCATTGATACGTCCTTGTGGTGCCGAAAAAATCTTTCGTTGTTGTCAGTTGGGGCAATGGATAAGTGGCAGGTCCATTCTCACTTCAACCATACCCCTGCCAGTATCAGTAGGTGTGAAGGGGCTCCAACCCAATCATTACTGAATGTCTTTAAGATAATCCTTAAGCGCGAAGAGCGGCTCTTCAAGCTGATCCATCGACTGCGCAGTGCTGAAATCAGCTGACAACCTGTGCAGCTCCCGTCCCAGTGGCGTATGAATTCCGCCTAAAGCGTCCATCGCCAAACTAACGCAGCGCGCCACCCGAAACTGAATCCCCTCAATATCTCCCCGACGCACCAACAACCCAAAAACCTCGCGCTCATAATCACTCATGATTGGATCATCCCGCAGAATCGGGCTTTCACCCTCTCGCTCATAAGCAAGCTTGAGGCAGAACAGGGCGACGGTTTCCAGCAGCAGTTCCATGGGGTGAATCCTTGAGAGGGGGCGTACCGGCCAAGAATACGAAGATCAAAAGCTCGCAGCCTTCGGCAGCTACTACACGACAGCGGTAAGCAAGCTCACTTTTCTGTGGGCGAAAAAAAAGGCCTTGCAAAGCAAGACCTTTCTTAATTTTGGTGCCCCGAGGGAGACTCGAACTCCCACTCCTTTCGAAAACGGATTTTGAATCCGCCGCGTCTACCAATTCCGCCATCAGGGCTCAATGGCGGCGAAGTATAGAGATGAGATTACCGTCGGTCAATCAGGTACATAGAGAATTTTCACTATTTCGGCTAGACTTCCGGCCCCTGCTAGACGAACCCCATCATGCGCGTTGCTGACTTTACTTTCGAACTCCCTGATTCGCTGATTGCTCGCCACCCTTTGGCCGAGCGTCGCAACAGTCGCCTGTTGACCCTTGATGGGGTCAGCGGCGCCCTGGCACACCGTCAATTCACCGATTTGCTCGAGCATTTGCGCCCGGGCGATTTGATGGTGTTCAACAATACCCGGGTGATTCCGGCGCGGCTGTTTGGCCAGAAGGCTTCCGGCGGCAAGCTGGAAATTCTGGTGGAGCGGGTGCTCGACAGTCATCGCGTGCTGGCGCATGTGCGGTCCAGCAAGTCGCCGAAGCCGGGTTCGAAGATCCTGATAGATGGCGGTGGCGAGGCCGAGATGCTGGCGCGGCACGATGCGTTGTTCGAGCTGGGGTTTGCCGAAGAGGTGTTGCCGCTGCTGGATCGCGTCGGGCATATGCCGCTGCCTCCTTATATAGACCGCCCGGATGAAGGTTCGGACCGCGAGCGTTATCAGACGGTGTACGCCGAGCGCCTGGGCGCGGTGGCGGCGCCGACGGCGGGGCTGCATTTCGATCAGCCGCTGATGGAGGCGATTGCCGCCAAGGGCGTCGAGACCGCGTTCGTGACCTTGCACGTCGGCGCTGGCACGTTCCAGCCGGTGCGCGTCGAGAAGATCGAAGATCACCACATGCACAGCGAATGGCTGGAAGTCGGCCAGGACGTGGTCGATGCCGTCGCTGCATGCCGCGCTCGTGGTGGTCGTGTGGTGGCGGTGGGGACCACCAGCGTGCGTTCCCTGGAAAGCGCCGCGCGCGATGGTGTGCTCAAACCGTTCAGTGGCGACACGGACATCTTCATCTACCCGGGCCGGCCGTTTCATGTGGTCGATGCCCTGGTCACCAACTTTCATTTGCCCGAATCCACGCTGTTGATGCTGGTTTCGGCGTTCGCCGGTTATCCCGAAGCCATGGCCGCTTATAAAGCGGCTGTTGAGCATGAATACCGCTTTTTCAGCTACGGTGATGCGATGTTTATCACCCGTAACCCCGCACCACGTGGCCCTGAGGACAAAGAATGAGTCGCCAAAGTCGTATGTCGTTTGAGTTGCTTGCTACCGACGGCAAGGCTCGTCGCGGTCGTTTGACCTTCCCGCGCGGTACCGTCGAGACCCCGGCGTTCATGCCGGTGGGCACGTATGGCACCGTCAAGGGCATGCTGCCGCGGGATATCGTCGCGACCGGCGCGGAGATCATTCTGGGCAACACCTTCCACTTGTGGCTGCGTCCTGGCACCGAAGTGATCAAGAAGCACGGCGACCTGCACGATTTCATGCAGTGGAAAGGCCCGATTCTGACCGACTCCGGTGGTTTTCAGGTGTTCAGCCTGGGCGCGATGCGCAAGATCAAGGAGGAGGGCGTGACCTTCGCTTCTCCGGTCGACGGCGCCAAAGTGTTCATGGGGCCGGAAGAGTCGATGCAGGTTCAGCGTGACCTGGGCTCGGACATCGTGATGATTTTCGACGAATGCACGCCGTACCCGGCCGACGAAGACGTTGCACGGATTTCCATGGAGCTGTCGTTGCGTTGGGCCAAGCGTTCGAAAGAAGCCCATGGCGACAACACGGCGGCGCTGTTCGGTATCGTTCAGGGCGGCATGCACCAGGATCTGCGCATGCGCTCCCTGGAAGGCCTCGACAAGATCGGCTTCGATGGCCTGGCCATTGGCGGTCTGTCGGTGGGCGAGCCCAAGCACGAGATGATCAAGGTGCTGGATTACCTGCCGGGGCAAATGCCGGCTGACAAACCTCGTTACCTTATGGGCGTTGGCAAACCGGAAGATCTGGTTGAGGGTGTGCGCCGCGGTGTGGACATGTTCGATTGCGTGATGCCAACCCGTAATGCCCGCAATGGGCATCTGTTCATTGATACAGGCGTGCTGAAGATCCGAAACGCGTTCCATCGCCATGATGATTCGCCGCTCGATCCGACCTGCGATTGCTATACCTGCCAGAACTTCTCCCGCGCTTATCTGCATCACCTGGACAAGTGCGGCGAAATGCTGGGGAGCATGCTCAATACCATCCATAACTTGCGTCATTATCAAGTGCTTATGGCTGGTTTGCGCGAGGCTATTCAACAGGGTACATTGGCCGCCTTTGTCGATGCCTTCTACGCCAAACGCGGGTTACCTGTTCCGCCTTTGGACTGAGTTTTCTGACCCCAAGATTCAACATTTGCAACTGGAGTGCTAAATGAGCTTTTTTATCTCTAATGCCATGGCTGACGCTGCTGCACCGGCAGCTGCCGGCCCAATGGGTGGCGGTTTCGAGTGGATTTTCCTGGTCGGTTTCCTGGTCATCTTCTACCTGATGATCTGGCGTCCACAGGCCAAGCGCGCCAAAGAGCAGAAGAACCTGCTGAGCAGCCTGCAGAAAGGCGACGAAGTTGTGACCACCGGCGGCATCGCCGGCAAGATCACTAAAGTGGCTGATGATTTCGTGGTTCTGGAAGTTTCCGACACTGTCGAAATGAAGTTCCAGAAAGGCGCCATTGCCGCCACGCTGCCAAAAGGCACGCTAAAAGCGATCTAAGTTTCAACTTCTACTCAATCGACGGGGCGCGCAAGGCGCCCCGCGTCATAAGCGGGCGGCGTGATGCTGAACAAATACCCTCTGTGGAAATACATTCTGATCCTGGCGGTGCTGGCGGTCGGTCTGATTTATTCCGCTCCCAATTTATATCCTGATGACCCGGCCATTCAGGTCAGCGGCGCAAGCACTGCGCTGCAAGTCAATCAGGCTGATCTGGATCGTGTGAGCGCTGCGCTCAAGGAATCCGGGATCAACGTCAAGGCAGCCACGCTGGCGGCCAATGGCAAGGGCGGTCTGATTCGTCTGACCAAGGCTGAAGATCAGCTGCCGGCCAAAGACGTCGTGCGCAAGGCACTGGGTGATGACTACGTCGTCGCGCTGAACCTGGCACAAACCACCCCGCAATGGCTGCGCAGCCTGGGCGCGCACCCGATGAAGCTGGGTCTGGACTTGTCCGGTGGTGTGCACTTCCTGCTCGAAGTGGACATGGACAAAGCCCTCGACGCACGCTTGAAAGTGTACGAAGGCGATGTAAAGAGCCTGTTGCGTAAAGAGAAACTGCGCTATCGCAGCCTGCCGCAACTCAACGGTGCCATTCAGCTGGGCTTCGCTGATGAAGCTTCCCGCGAACAGGCCCGCGCACTGATCCGCAAGAACTTCAACGATTTCGACATTGTTCCGGCCGACCTCAATGGTCAGGCGGTGCTGCGTCTGGCGATGACCCCGGCCAAGCTGGCGGAAATCCGTGAATACTCCATCAAGCAGAACTTGACCACGGTACGTAACCGCGTCAACGAGCTGGGTGTTGCCGAACCGATCGTTCAACGCCAGGGCGCCAACCGCATCGTGGTTGAGCTGCCGGGCGTGCAGGACACCGCAGAAGCCAAGCGTATCCTCGGCAAGACGGCCAACCTTGAGTTCCGTCTGGCCGCTGAGCCGGGCGCTTCGAAAGCCACTTCCGAAAGCTTCGAGTTCCGTGAAGGCAATCGTCCACCGGCACAGATCGAGCGTGGCCTGATCATCACCGGTGACCAGGTGACTGACGCCAAGGCAGGCTTCGGCGAGCACGGCACGCCAGAAGTGAACATCCGTCTGGATGGTCACGGTGGCGAGCTGATGAGTCGTGCGACTCGCAGCAACGTCGGTCGCAGCATGGCGGTGATCTTCATCGAGCAGCGCCCGGTCACCACGTACACCAAGCAAATGGTCAACGGCGTCGAGAAAGACGTTGCGGTCCAGACGTTTAAAGAAGAGAAGAAGATCATCAGCCTGGCGACCATCCAGTCGCCGCTGGGTGCTCAATTCCGTATCACTGGCCTGAACGGTCAGGGCGAGTCGTCCGAACTGGCGCTGCTGTTGCGTGCCGGTGGTCTGGCTGCACCGATGTACTTCGCTGAAGAGCGCACCATTGGCCCGAGCCTGGGTGCCGACAACATCACCAAAGGTATCGATGCATCGCTGTGGGGCATGCTGTTTGTCTCGCTGTTCATCATCGCCATCTACCGCTTCTTCGGCATCATCGCCACCGTCGCACTGTCGGTGAACATGGTGCTGCTGCTGGCCTTGATGTCGCTGCTGGGTGCAACGCTGACCCTGCCGGGTATCGCCGGTATCGTATTGACCATGGGTATGGCGGTCGACGCCAACGTTCTGATCTTCTCGCGGATTCGTGAAGAGATCGCGGCGGGCATGACCGTGCAACGGGCAATCAACGAAGGCTTCGGCCGGGCATTTACTGCGATTCTCGACGCCAACCTGACAACGTTGCTGGTCGGCGGGATTCTCTTTGCGATGGGCACAGGTCCAGTCAAAGGCTTCGCAGTGACCATGTCCCTCGGGATCTTTACCTCGATGTTCACGGCCATCATGGTGACCCGCGCGATGGTCAACCTGATCTTCGGCGGTCGTGACTTCAAGAAGTTGTGGATTTAAGGGGCTGCCATGTTACGTACAATCAACTTCATGGGCGTTCGCAACGTTGCGTTCGGCGTCACATTGTTCCTTACCGTGCTGGCTTTGTTCAGTGTCGCCACCAAGGGCATGAACTGGGGCCTGGACTTCACCGGCGGTACGCTCATCGAGCTGACCTACGAGCGTCCGGCCGATGTCACCAAGGTGCGTGAGCAGCTGGTCACTTCGGGTTATCACGAGGCAATCGTGCAGAGCTTCGGTGCGACTACCGATTTGCTGGTGCGTATGCCGGGTGAAGACCCGCAGCTGGGCCATCAAGTGGCAGAAGCGCTGCTGAAAGTCGGCGGCGACAACCCGGCAACGGTCAAGCGCGTCGAGTTCGTCGGCCCGCAGGTGGGTGAAGAACTGCGCGACCAGGGCGGCCTCGGCATGCTGATGGCGCTGGGCGGTATCCTGATCTACCTGGCTTTCCGCTTTCAGTGGAAGTTCGCGGTCGGTGCCATCGTTTCGCTGATCCACGACGTGATCGTGACCATCGGTATCCTGTCGTTCTTCCAGATCACCTTCGACCTGACGGTGCTGGCGGCGGTACTGGCGATCATTGGTTACTCGCTCAACGACACCATCGTGGTATTCGACCGGGTTCGTGAGAACTTCCGTGTACTGCGCAAGGCCAGCCTGATCGAGAACATCAACATCTCGACCACGCAAACCCTGCTGCGCACCATGGCGACGTCGATCTCCACCTTGCTGGCGATCGCGGCCCTGCTGTTCTTCGGTGGCGACAACCTGTTCGGCTTCTCCATTGCCCTGTTTATCGGTGTTCTGGCGGGTACTTACTCGTCGATCTACATCGCGAACGTGGTGCTGATCTGGCTGAACCTGAGCAGCGAGGACCTGATTCCTCCTGCGGCCACTGACAAGGAAGTCGACGACCGTCCATAACGGCCATCCTCCTCCAGCTGTCAGCCCAAAAAGGCGCGAGTTGAACTCGCGCCTTTTTTTATGCTCCAAGGCTGGGAGAAGCGCGGGCTTTGCCCGCATGTGATGGTCAGGAGGTTCATGTGAACAAGTCGTTGCTGGTTGGTGCGGTATTGGGTGCTGTCGGTGTAACAGCCGGGGGTGCTGTTGCCACCTACAGCCTGGTTAAAAGCGGCCCTGAGTATGCGCAAGTGCTAGCCGTTGAACCGGTCAAGACACAAATCAAGACGCCACGTGAAGTGTGCAAGGATGTAGCAGTAACCCGGCAAGCGCCGGTGAAAGATCAACACCAGATCGCCGGTACGGTGGTCGGTGCATTAGCCGGTGGTTTGCTGGGTAACCAGATCGGCGGCGGCACCGGCAAGAAGATTGCCACGGTCGCAGGCGCTGTCGGTGGTGGTTATGCGGGCAACAAGGTTCAGGAAGGCATGCAAGAGCGTGACACCTACACCACGACTCAGACTCGCTGTAACACGGTGAATGACATCAGCGACAAGGTTGTAGGCTACGACGTTCGTTATTCGCTGGATGGCAAGGAAGGCAAGGTGCGGATGGATCGTGATCCGGGTAACCAGATTCCGGTCGACAAGGAAGGCAAGCTGGTCCTGTCGCAGAACGAACAGGCTCACTAAAAAACTGCAATTCAGATTCAAAAAGAAGCACCCGGATGGGTGCTTTTTTTTGTGCCCACGATTTATGCCTCACCACCGTCCCTTGTGGGAGCGAGCCTGCTCGCGAAAGCGGTGTATCAGCCACCTCCATTGCTGGATGTGAGGACGCCTTCGCGAGC
>NZ_JASCOM010000120.1:0-18617 GCF_029959925.1 Pseudomonas sp. PS02303 | reverse complement strand
GGCAAGCCTCGCTCCTACAGAGGGCACCGACAACCTGTAGGCGCGAGGCTTGCCCGCGAAGGCGGCCAGAAGAACACCGCATCATTTTACGGCCTTGAACCCATACGCCCGCTCAACCTTGCACACCCGCGTATGACACGCCGAATACCACGTCGACCGCCCCCGCTCACGGATCGCACTGTGCTCAGGATGATGTTTCCACGCCAGAATCGCCGCCTCGCTGGCCCAGTACGACACCGTAATTCCCAACCCATCCTCACCCCGAGCCGACTCAACACCGAGAAACCCCGGCTGCTCACGGGCCAGTTCCAGCATGCGTTCGGCAGCCTCGGCGTAGCCTTGATCACCGTCGGTGCGCAGCGAGGTAAAAATCACCGCGTAGTACGTCGCTGATGGCGTATCGGCAATCATGACTGTTGCCTTTTGCAGGCTTCGATCAACGCCCGGGCCAGCGGCGGTAGCGTGCCGTTGAGCGCGGCGCGTTCGGGCTGGAACAGGGTGGCGACGAAAAACGGATGACCCTGGAGCTCCACCGCCCGCAGGTCGCCGGTCGAGTCATGGCCAACGGCGCACAACTGTTGGCTCAATAACTCACGCTCGAACGCCGGGTTCACGCCATAGCGGCAGCGATATCCCTCAACGATCTCGGCGCTTTCGTACACGTTGGCGATCAACGAGCCTTCAACCAGGCGAATGCTGTCCGTTGCTTCCACCAATGAGCAGGTCAGCGGCGTGAGTAATGCGCGTGCTGCACCGGGATGGGTTTCGCCGTGCTCGGCGTCTTCCCAACCCAATACGTTCCGAGCGAACTCAAGCACCGCGTGTTGAAAACCGCCGCAGGTGCCGAGGAACGGTCGCTGCTGCTCACGGGCAAAACGGATCGCCCGCAACGCGCCGTCCATGTCGCGGTAAGGGCTGGCGGGCACGCACCAGAAGCCGTCGAAGTGGTGTAACGGGGTGGCGGCGTTTAGGTGATCGGTGGCCAACCACTGAAATTGCACATCCACGTTCAGGTGTTCGGCAGCCATGCCGAGCGCCACGGGAATGGCTTGGTGGGCGGTGACCTGTGGGTCGTAGTCACCGATCAGGGCGATGCGCAGGGCGGTGTTTTCCATGAGTGATCTCGACGCTTGTTGATTCCTGGCACCCACTATAGATTGGCGCTCACGCATTCAATATTGGCGTTATCCCAAGTGATCAATGCAGCGACGCACTATCGACTCGACTATCCAGACCTGGCGCTGATCCTCGCCTTGGTGCGCGGCGGCTCTCTGGCCCGGGCATCGGCGTTATTGAAGGTCGACGTGTCGACGGTGTTTCGCGCGGTTCGCCGACTGGAAGCCGCGCTGGGCCAGCAACTGTTCGAAAAAAGCCGCGCCGGTTACCTGCCGACCACACTCGCCCAGACCCTGGCCGAGCAAGCCGAGCGCGCGGAACAAGCGCTGGACGCGGCGCGCATTGGCGTGGAGCAGGGCGGTGAAGTCATCAGCGGCACGGTGCGGCTGACCTGCACCGATTCTGTCCTGCAAGGGTTGCTGCTGCCGGCGCTGGCGCAGTTCATGCCGTCCTACCCGGCGCTGACCCTCGAACTGAGCACCTCCAACGACTTCGCCAACCTCAGCCGTCGGGATGCCGATATCGCCTTGCGCCTGACTCGCGCACCGCCCGAGCATCTGGTTGGTCGACGTCTGGCGGATATTTCCTATCGGGTCTGTGCCAGTGCGGCGTACCTGAAATCAGTCGATCCTGAAGACCTGGCCTCGCTGGCCTGGATCGCGCCGGATGACTTTCTTCCCGACCACCCCACCGTGGCATGGCGGCGCCAGCAACTGCCCGGCGTCACACCGGCTTATCGCTGCAACAGCATGCTGTCGGTGACCGAGTTGGTGCGTGCCGGGCTGGGCGTTGCGGCGTTACCGGACTTTTTGATCGGTGATGAACTGCAACCACTGACTGGCCCGCTGCACGGTTACGACACCGCGCTCTGGTTGCTGACCCGTCCGGACTGCCGCGCGTTGCGCTCGGTGGTGACGTTGTTCGATGAGCTGGGGCGGGCGCTTCGACTGCCGTGACCGGGTGCTAATCCTTCGGATGATCATTCACTAAATGCTGATGCATTTCCGAGGTCAGGCTTTCAATGCGTTCGGTCAGGTTCTTGGTCATTTCCGTAAGCCGGGTGTTCAGTTCAAGCAGCTCGAGCAGTTGCGCGGTGTTCTGCGCCGCTTGTGCCTGGCGTTCGCTGTTGGCCACGGCGATGGATTCGCGGTGCAGGGCATCGGCATCGGTCTGGGCTTTGTCCCGCGCCGCCTGACGGGTCTGGGCCAACAGGATCAGGGGAGCGGCATACGCCGCCTGCAGGCTGAACGCCAGGTTGAGCAGGATGAACGGATAAACGTCGAACTGGGTCACGCCAGAGACGTTAAGACATATCCAGATCGCCACGATCAGCGTCTGGGCGCCCAGGAAGGTCGGCGTGCCGAAGAACCGTGCAAAGGCCTCTGCGCGCAGGGCGAACTTGTCGTTGCCGAACGTTGGCTCCAAGTGAGCATGGGGGCGATGAAAGCGCAGATGGTCGACGGCAGCGGCGGGTTTGGTTTCGTGGGTCGGCGTGGTCATGATGATCTCTGCGTGGCGCTGGGACTGACGTTCACTATAGCCCCAGCGCCATTTTCATTTTGAAACACATTGCCGCGTTTTATTCAGCGCGCGCTGTGATCGGTGTTACGGCAGAGATTGTCATTTATGGCAGCTCGATTCAGCGCTGATAACAGGCCAGGAACATGTCCAGTGCTGACTCCACCACGGTGCGTTGCATCTCATCTGACAGCGGGGGCAGCCCCATGGAAATCTGCGGCCAGAACGCAAAGGATTTAAGCATCCCCTGGATCTGCTGCGCGGCAAATTCGGGGGCGACCGGCTTCAACCGACCGTCCGCCTGGGCGGCGCGGATCCACACAGTCAGGCCTTCTTCACGCTCGCCCATCCGGGCCACCATGTTTTGCGCGCGCTCGGGAGAATGGATGGTGGCGGCGATCGCCACCCGCGCCAGGTCGAGAAAGTTGTCATCGCCCAGCATCTGCAATTTCGCCTGCAACATCTGGCGCATTTGCTCGCGCAGGGGCAGGTCAGGGCGGTAGGACGTTTCCTGTTCGGCGGTCACCCGCGCCCACAGTTGATTGAGGATTTCGGCGAACAATTCTTCCTTGCTGGGGAAGTGGTTGTACACCGTGCGCTTCGACACCCCAGCGGTGGCGGCGATCTTGTCCATGCTGGTGATGTCGAAACCGTTGGCACGGAATTCGGCAATCGCCGCCTGAATGATGGCTTCGCGTTTTCGGTCGGTGAGGCGCTGTGGAGCTGTCATAAGTACGCTTCGGCAGTCGGCAGAGAAGAATTACACTCGGCAGTTTACTTGTGATCCGCTTTGATGCAACCTAGAAACTACACTGTGCAGTGTAATGTTTCGTTAATCCTGTGCAGTGAATACTAGAATCTCCGGCTGATGCGTGCGTGCTTTGGCCAATTATCGTCCCACCGTGAAATCCGCGCTTTGCGGTTTTTCTGGAGTTACTCAGACATGGCCGACTCAATTTCCCCTGCGGACAATGCCTCCACACCCGAAGCTTCCCGTCAGGCACAAGGACTGTTCCAGAATCATGTGCCTGTGCAACGTGAAGGCGTGCGAAAAATGCTGCGCATCATGTGGAACATGATTTTCAACAAACCCCGCGACACTCGCCCAACTGCACCCGTCCCGGTGCAAGCCCTGAGCCACGCCGCGTTGATTGCCGCGCCCAACCACAGCGTCTATCGCCTCGGCCACTCCACCGTACTGCTCAAATTGCGGGACAAATTCTGGATCACCGACCCGGTCTTCGCCGAGCGCGCTTCACCCGTGCAATGGGCCGGCCCCAAGCGTTTCCACCAGCCACCGATCAGCCTCGATGACTTGCCGCCGATAGAAGCGGTGATCCTGTCGCATGACCACTACGACCACCTTGATTATCAAACGGTGCTCACACTGGCGGACAAGGCCAACTACTTCCTGACCCCACTAGGCGTGGGCGACACCCTGGTCAAGTGGGGCGTCGATGCCAGCAAAGTGCGCCAACTCGATTGGTGGCAGGGCACGGAAGTCGATGGCATCCAGTTCATCGCCACACCGTCGCAGCACTTTTCCGGGCGCGGCCTGTTCGATGGCAACAGCACGCTCTGGGCCTCGTGGGTGATGATCGATGGCGACACGCGGATCTTCTTCAGCGGCGACAGCGGTTATTTCGATGGCTTCAAACGCATCGGCGAACAGCACGGCCCGTTTGACCTGACCCTCATGGAAACCGGCGCCTACAACGTCGAGTGGCCGCACATTCACATGCAGCCGGAAGAAACCCTGCAAGCGCACATCGACCTCAAGGGCCGCTGGTTACTGCCCATCCACAACGGCACTTTCGATTTGTCGATGCACGCCTGGTTCGAGCCCTTCGACCGGATCCTCGCCTTGGCCTGGGAACGCAATGTGTCGATCACCACGCCGCAAATGGGCGAGGCGTTCAACGTCATGTACCCACAGCGAGGGGCCGCATGGTGGTCGGAAATGGAAAGTACAGTGAAGGAAGAAGGGCGTTTGGCTTGTAGCGGCTACAAGTCTGGATGATGTTTCCTACATTGACAGCTCCTTGTGACTGACAGCCGTTTCCTACGGTTTCGGTAGGCTGTGCGGCGGGTGAAATGACTCACCCGCGATTAGCCATATCAAGGATGCTGTAAATGAAGGACGTTTTAAAAAGCCGCATGACGGCACTGGCGCAGATCATTCTGCTATCGGTCACCGGACCTGCATTCGCAGACAGCAACGCCTCCGTCACTGCCCAGTCGCTCGAATATGCGAGCGTCAGCGAGCTTACCGAGCGGATGGCGCGCAACGAACTCACCTCAGTCACACTGGTGGAGTATTTGCAGGCGCGCATCCACACGCTGGACAAGCAAGGGCCGACGATCAACGCGATTATCGAGCTCAACCCACAGGCCATCGACATTGCCACCGCTTTGGACCAGGAGCGTCAGGACGGAAAAGTGCGTGGTCCGCTGCACGGCATTCCTGTTCTGCTCAAGGACAACATCGACACGGCGGATCAGATGCAAACGAGCGCGGGTTCCTTGGCCATGGTCGGCCAGCCTGCTGCGAACGACGCGTTTGTGGTCCAACAGCTGCGTGACGCAGGTGCCGTCATTCTCGGCAAAACCAACATGAGCGAATGGGCTTACGTCCGGGAAATGGGCTTGCCCCACGGTTGGAGTGGCCGAGGTGGCCAAGGTAAAAACCCCCACGTGTTAAATGGCGAAATCTGTGGTTCCAGCTCGGGTTCAGCCGCCGGTGTTGCCGCCGGTTTCGCACCGTTGGCCATGGGGACCGAAACCAACGGTTCCATCGCGTGCCCTGCTTCGGCCAATGGCGTGGTGGGCGTCAAGCCTACGCTGGGGCTGTTCAGCCGATCGGGCATCATTCCCATCTCCCGTCTGCAAGATACGCCGGGTACCCTGACGCGCACCGTTCGTGACGCCGCGCTGATGTTCAACGCCCTGCAAGGTGTTGACGCCCGTGACCCTGTCACCAGCGATGCGCCAGTGGGCGTTGACTACACCGCGCTGCTCAACACGGATGCACTGCAAGGCAAAAGAATCGGTTATCCGACCGAGTACGTCGGCACCAACGGCACTGTGCTTCGACCCGGTTTTGAATTCCTGATGGCATTGGCCACACTGGAAGAGCAAGGCGCGACCCTGGTGCCGTTGAGCGTCCGACTGCCGGATATCGATGGCTACTTCAACACCCTCATGGCAGGCATGAAACATGAACTGCCCGAGTACCTGGCCAGCCGCTCAGGGTTGCCGATTCAGACGCTTCAACAGTTGATCGATTTCAACGAACTGAATCCGGGTGCCGAAGGCTACGGGCAGCAAATGCTGAACGACATCAACCAACTGGACATGACCCACGCGCAGGCAACCGAGATGTTCGGCGTGCTCAGTGCCAGCTTCAAGGCTGCCATTGATGAGCAAATGGCTGAACATGATCTGGATGCAATGTTCGCCGATGCCGATGGCTACTCGCAATTCAGTGCCGCAGTCGCTGGCTATCCAGCCATAACCGTACCGTCGGGCATGAACAGCGATGAACTGCCAACGTCTGTGTTCTTTTTCGGCCAGCGCTGGAGTGAACCCCAACTGCTGGCGCTGGCTTACAGCTATGAACAAGCGTCGTTAGAGCGTCAGAATCCGGCGTTTCGGGAGCAGTAAGGTCCAAGACCAAGGCAGGTGATGGTTGGCGTTAAGGGCCGTGGCTGCTCCACCTGCGAGGAAAGCCATGAGCCTTCCTGAAAGGGCGATCCAGTCACGCCTCAGAACGCCTTTTCTTCTGCCGTCGGGCCGCTCGCCATGGAGCGGCCCGCGATCTTCGCCACCGTCAGGTCGCAAACATTCCCGTCGAGAATTTCATCCATTTCCCCCGCTGACAGTCCAAGCCTCTGCGCCGCTTCCAGCTTGCCCAACTGACCGGTGTCGAGCAGCATGCCGATCTTCATCAGGTATTCGGCCTTGGCCCTCATTTCCCCCGCATCGGCAGCACCCGAAGACGGATGACCAAGCCTGTCGCATTCATCGATTCCATTCATTTGCTGACTCCTCACTCAACCATCGCGTAGTCCGCCCGACCCACCGGATCAGGCGTCGACCCTCTCACATTCATCCCCCGACCTGGCGCAAATCCCGGGAAGAACACCAGGCCTTCCGATTCAAACCGATAGGCCAACGCCAGCCGGGTGACATCCAGCACATCGCGTTCGGCCTCGAATCGCACAATGGCGTCCACGGAGACACCGGATTCCTCCGAGAGCTCTTCCACGCTCCAACCCAGCATCGCTCGGGCCTGGGCACAGTGGGCCGGGGTGAATTGGAAAAGGGCGATACGTTCCAGGGTGATTTTCATCGCAAGAGAGGCCATGGTGTTCTCCGGGCTCGAGAGTGCTAATCCAAAAAGTACTGTTGTTTTGTACAGTTGTTTTGCGCCCGGATCAAACTCATTTTTTGATTTTTTCTATGTCGCCCCCTCCATCCAGACGGACGGTGCCTGACCCAATACGCGGCGAAACATGGTCGAGAATGCCGCCGGGCTGTCATAACCGAAATCCAGCGCAATCCGCGTCACCGGCGTCCCCGCCGCCAACCGCGCCAGGGCCAGCACCACGCAGGCCCGCTGGCGCCATTGGCTGAAACTCAGCCCTGTCTGCTGACGGAACAGCCGATTGAACGTGCGCAAGCTGATGTGCAATTGATCGGCCCATTGCTGCGGCGATTGATGCGCGTCGGGCCGCTGCAAAAAGCCTTGGCACAACCCCAGCAACCGCGCATCGACCGGTAACGGAATGTGCAACGGCAAGTGAGCACTGCGCGCCAGTTCATGCAACAGCAAGTCGATCAGCGCGCCATCGCGCCCGGCCTCGTCGTACGCCAGCGGGATCTCCACCGCCTCCATCAACAAGTGCCGCATCAACGGCGACACACTGATCACCTGGCAACGATCCCCCAGATCAACCGCATCAGGTTCGATATACAAACTGCGCGTGCTCACCCCCAGCATCAGCACCTCATGCGCCACCCCCGCCGGAATCCACACCGCCCGCTGCGGCGGCACCACCCAATTGCCATCGTGCGTACTGACCTGCATCACCCCCGTCGCGCCGTACAGCAGTTGTGCCCGCCGATGCGTATGACGGGGCAACACATGACCGTGGGAATAATCCGTACCGACCGCCACCACCGAGCGCGGTGTGTCATCCAGCAGATTAATCGAAACATTGCGCATTGAGCGTCTTCCAACAGTTGGCGTAAACGCGAACGTTATTGGCTGACTTGCTGAAGCAGGCCAAGGCGCATCGCTCTATTGTCGACCGCTCTCAACCAACGGACGACGCGCAATGTTTTATCTCCTGCTGGCATTTTTCGGGTGCGTGACTGGCGTCACTGCGGTGTTGTTCGGCTTTGGCGGCGGCTTCGTTGTGGTGCCATTGCTTTATCGCATGCTCATGGCTAGCCATGGTGCCGATGACCCCGTCAGCCAATCGGCAATGCACATTGCCGTGGCGACTTCGACCTGCGTGATGATCGTCAACGCACTGATCGCCACCGGCAAACACCGCCGCGCCGGTAATCTCATTCGTCATTATCTGTGGCCGCTGGGCGGGTTCATCGGCCTGGGCGCAATCCTCGGAGCGCTCGCCGCGATGTGGGTGAGTGGCGAGGTGATTCGTTATGCCTTCATCGCGTACCTGGGCGTGACCATTGTGGATTGCCTGTTCCGACGTGGTTTTCTGACAGCGTCCGACACCACAATCCCACGACGGTTGGGGAGGGCGGAAGTGTCTGGCGGTGGTGTAGGAATCGGCATTATCGCGACCTTTCTCGGCGTAGGCGGCAGTGTCATGACTGTGCCGTTGTTGCGTCGATGCGGGTTGAGCATGAGTCAGGCGACGTCCATGGCTAATCCGTTAAGTCTGCCGGTGGCGTTGGCCGGGACGCTGACTTACATGGCGATGGCGGGGTTCACCGAGTTTGATCTGGGACCGTGGTTTGTCGGTTATGTGGATCTGCTGGCGTTTGCGGTGTTGACGATGGGATCGTTGGTGGGGATTCGGTTGGCCACGCCTTGGATCGGGCGGATTCCGGATCGGGTGCATGCGCGGGTCTATGTGGGGTTGCTGGTGTTGGTGATGGTCAGCATGTGCCTGAGTTGAGCGCTATTACTTCGCTTCCAGCCCCGGCGCTTCCCGAATAATAAAGTGATCCAGGTTCTCGATATTCGCACTGAACACCCCGAACGTCTGCTCGGGGTTTTTCTTGCTTGGCACCTGCTTCAACTCCGGCGTGACGCCATAAAAGAAGCAATACAACTCCGCTTCACTGTCGATGGCATGCTTGATCTCTTCCAGAAACGCTTTGCGCTTGCGGTAGTTCTCGATCAACTTCTTGCTCAGGTAAACGTTGACTGAATACGGCTTCTTCTTCGCCTCGTCCGCCTGCTTGAACCAGACCTTCTGCTCGAAATCGATGCGAAAGCTCTGCGTGTAATCCTTGATCTCCTTGATCTTGCCCCAGTAAATCAGCCCCTTGTTATCCGTCAGGTATTCGATCTTCTTGAAGAACGACCCATAAGGCGCCGTGTGCTCGCCAATCTTCAGCGGCATGCGCTTGAGCAGGTCCTTGTCTTCGAAGTTCGACACAAAACATTCCACCGGATGGGCGAAGACACTGGTCTTGTCCGGCGCTGTTTCACGGCTCGGGTGTTCTGTATTGCTAGCCTCAGTGGTTGGCGTCGGATCGTCCCGCACCACATCCGCCGCCACCGCCGGGCTCGACGGCTTACGCACATACTCACGCCGAGTCAGCAACAACTCCGACGGGAAATGCTCCTCGCGACTGTCATCCGTTTCCGCACCGTCCGCGTCCACACCTGACGCCGACGCCTTGAGACTGACATAAGGACAATCCGCCACATGCCGAGTGCTGGGCGTGTTCTTGAAGTGCGGGGTGCGAACGTAATTCACGTTCTTGGCGTTGAACGTCGTCAGCACATTCGCCGCATCGAAGGCCAAGCGGCAGGCGTCATTGGGGCATTGGAAGTGTTCTTTGGCGGAATCGAACTCCATGGTTTCGTCGAAATTGAGATCGCGCACGTCATAGATCGACAGCTTATCGTCGAGGCTGAGGCAGTAGGCGAGGTCGAATTTCATGGTGGGCTCGGGTCCTTGAGTGGGGAAGGGTATTAATAGCGGGAGGCGGGGCGGGTTGCACTGAATGTTTTCAACACAGCGCGAAATTTGCGGCTACACACCAAATCTTGTAGGAGTGAGCCTGCTCGCGATTCTCAACATCACTACAGCAACCAAGCCAGGCACCAATTTGTGGTGGGGGGATTTATCCCCGTTGGGTCGCGGAGCGGCCCCAAAAAATTGAACATGAGACATCAACCGAATCCGCTGCCCAAAACTCAAGCAGCGGATATTCACTTCACTGCGATAGGCGATCAGAACCCGCGCAAAACCCGCGACACCTTTCGCCACCAGGATCCGCGATGATTGAATGGATCATCTGCCAACACACAAGGCATGTCCCGCAACCGAATCCAAGGCTCATCCTGCCAGTGCAACATGCAGAGCGACATCTTTGGCCAGTCCAGCACGCTCAACGTTGGCCGTTCAACTGATCGTGATGGACGCGCATCACGTAGCGCCGGAACTACTTGGTGCGTCAGCCATTCCCTCAGCAGCCGATACTCCGGGCAATAGTGATAAACCAGCAGTGCGTAGACGCCTGACTCGCTGATCATCAGCCGCTCTTCAGCAGTGCCGTGAGCATTCACGAGCATCATCTGTCGCTGGTCTGCATCGAGCTTGCGAGACATGCGTTCATCAAGGTACTTGCCCATCAATCGTCCGAGGTCATGAGCGCAGAACCATGCTTGGTTTTCCACGAGAAGGGCGTGAAGGTGGATGTTATGACGGGTGAAAAGGGTTGAAACGAGCGGTTCAGACATGGCGAACCTCCTGAAGCGGAAGCACGCGATTGGACGTATGGGTACGGCGATTTACCTTCATCATGAAGGTCAGGTTGTCAGGCATTTCCTTTACCTCTGGCTGCTTTCTTAGGGCATTCGTTATGGGTGTCGGGAGCTAAGAAACCCACCAGAGACGGGCCGGACATATTCCCCTTTCGGGTCTTGTATTCGCCCACTCCCGACATAACGGGGATTTTCTCGCAGGCGTAGCAAAACCGCAGGCGAAAAAAAGCCGCTGACTCTCGGGTGCGGATGACCGCTCTGGTTGAGGCGTTTCTTAGGCGCCGAATTGAGAGCCTAGGGGGTCAATGCCGGACGGTCAACCCTTCAAAATCGTTCATCATTTTTCCGCCGAGAATGTGTAGGGCTTAGGCATTCAAACCGAACGTTTTCTGTATCTCGGTACGTAGGACTTCTCTGTTTTTGGTGTGGCATTCCCAAATGATCACCACTTTCCAGCCACGTGCGATTAGTGCCTGCTGTGCATCAAGATCTCGCTCGACGTTCTTTGCCAATTTTGGTAGCCAAAAATCCAACCTGCTCTTAGGCGTATACGCATACTTGCATCCGGGGTGCCTATGCCAAAAGCAGCCGTGGACGAATAGGCATAGCCGGTGCTTGGGGAAAACCAAGTCCGGCTTACCTGGCAGATCCTTTCGATGCAGACGATAGCGAAGCCCCAACTCATGACACACCGATCGCACGAGTATTTCAGGTTTCGTGTTTTTGCCTTTGATCATCGACATGATCTTGGAGCGGTGCTCTGGGGTGACTGTATCTGCACTCATTCAAATTATGCGTCCGGGCTTGTCCATTGACTCAACTTCTTGATCTGTATCGCCTTAGTTAATTTAGCTTTCTCTTTGCTGAAGTTCGCGCAGGTTGATCCCTATAGTGACTGGATTCATTTGCACAATGCAGCAACCTCTCCTACGGGGACGGTACCGATACGCTCCGCTTGGACTCAAGATTTTTCAATCACCGTTGGTTTTTTTGTTCCGGGCTCTGGCGGCGGCTCCGCTCTTCCTTTACGCGCTTATGACAAGTGGATATTGTGAATGGCATTGGGCCATTTCAAGCCTCTTAATGCCATATCCACATAATTGATTTCTGAAGGTCTTACATTCAATTACTTTTTCCTTGAGGTCATACCAGCTTTGAGGTTGGCTATGAGTCGCGAGTCTTAGAGGAGTGCAACATGGACAAGGATTCGCCCCTGAAAATTGATATCTGCAGCCAACTCATCTCTCTAGCCTATGTTGCGGAAGCGACCTATGAGGCGAGTTCATGGGTATGTCGGTCGCTCCGTGGTTAAGCTCAACCCTCTATTGCGCATGGCGACCATCGCCGGTGTCGAGGTCGCAGTCAAACTCCACATAGCGCGGGGTGACGACCTCAACGCACGCGACGGAGGAGGCGCTACTCCTCTGATGCTGGCCTGCGCTCGAAGGAAAAAAGGCATTGTGCAGCTGCTTCTCGCTGCTGGCGCGAAGCCGGAGCTTCTCGACCCCGAAGGCCGGAACGCTCTCCAACACGCGGAGATGGGGAAGTGTGCCCAATGTATCGCTCTGTTGAGAGAGGCCCTTGACTCTTCTGTCCAGGTAAATGAAAACGACGTAACTGATGAGGATTGGCCTCAGACCGACGTGCAGGCGACGGAGTCCTTTCATCTCTCCTTTTCGAGTGAATCGTCGTATCACAATGCGGAGGATGAAAGGGCTGATGTGGCGTCTCAGGTCGATGAAGTCGTTGTGTCTGACGCTTTTCCAGTAGCTGAGCCCGCTATATGCGAGGAGCGGCCTTGCCTCCGAGCAGGCGAGCATGTCGTCGTGAATGGCGAAGCAGAGACACGTTCAAATCTAATTGACCTAGACGATGAGCCTCTCGATTTTGGATTCGAAGATGACTGGGTAGCGGAGTCCGAAGCGATTGCCCCAAATGGGGACATGAGCGTAGCCGAAGAAATCGGCACGCTTCAAGGAACGATAGGTCATCACAAGGCGATCGACACCGATGTGGAGTGGGACGATGTCGATCTGTTTCTTCCAGAAAGGGCGGTTCCGTTAGCGAGTGATGATGGCGAGGGTATCCGTGGCTTGCTCTTCCGGGGATTGCGCGAAGGTACTGTATCCGAGACAGCTCTTATCGATGTATGTCGAGAAGTTGATACTTCTCGCAATGAAGATACTGAACGTCTTCTAACTTTCGTTTTGGGCGATCTCGGCATTGTGATCGATGAGTGGACGGGGTCGGCCGAGCAGTCGGATCTTCTTGAACCGACTGCTGACGAAGAACTTGGGCTATCAGAGGCCTTGGAGTTCGTTGAAAACCTCGCATCAGGTCGCAATGAGCCGCTGAGATTCTACGCAAAGGGGTTGAAAAAAGACCTACTCCTGGCAGCAGAGGAATTAGCGTTAGGCCGGGAAATGGAGGACGCCAAGAGGCAGGCGCTGGATGCGCTCTCGAATTGGCCCTTGGGCCTTAGCGTCGTTTTTGAAGCTGCCGACAAGGTAGCTCGCGGCGAAGCAAGTCATGAGGCGTTCATCTCTCGAGATGATCTTGTTGGCGAAGGTGAGGGTAGCGAGAGCGCTAGTGAGACATCTTCCGGTGAGGATGTTGAGCACGAGGACGATGAATTCGGACTTGATTCGGTTGCAGCAACCTTTGTCTCTGCAGTTTCAGCTGCACGTTCTGCCGGCAATGACTCCTTGAAAGTCCGTGATGCACTTGCTGCCGCCAATCTTTCCCGAGTTTTTCTCATCGAGATTTCGAGAAAGGCAGATTGTGATTTGGCAGGTGCAAGCTTCTCTGCTGCAATTCAACGCCAGGAAGCGGCGCGGGAAAGGATGATTCTTTCCAACCTTCGTTTGGTGCTTTCTATAGCCAATAAGTATCGGTGGTCTGAGCTTCCTTTTGATGATCTTGTGCAGGAAGGCAATATAGGTCTAATGAGGGCGGTCGAACGCTTCGACTGGCGCAAAGGATTCAGGTTTTCCACTTACGCGACTTGGTGGATTCGCCAGCAAATTACGCGTGCAATTGCTAATCAGGAGCGAGCGGTCCGTGTTCCCGTTCACATGCAAGACCTGGCAAGGAGTATTTTACGTGAACGGGATAAGTTCGAATTTCAGAGGGGGGGAGCTGAAAGCGAGCGCGAGACATCCCATCGGACGGGGATAGCCCTCGATAAGCTCAAGCTTCTTTTGACCGTATTCGAGAAGGTCAGCAGTTTGGATGAACGCTTTGAAGACTCCACAACCTCCCTGCTCGATATTCTTATGGAGGAGGAGCCATCAGACCCGGCGATTGCTGCAGAAAACGCTTCTTTACGGGCAATTTTGTTAGACATGATTGGAGAACTTGACGAGCGTTCGGCCAAGGTCATTACTCTCCGTTTTGGGTTGGGCCAAGATGACGCCATGACCTTGGAAGAGATTGGTTTCTTATTTGACGTTACTCGTGAACGTATTCGACAAATCGAGTCCAAGGCACTTAAAAAACTATGCCATCCGATAAGAATGGAAAAGTTAATCTTGTATGTGGGCGACTACTTCGAGGTAAAACAGTCCCTCTCCTCCGGGGAACAGTCAGGGGAAGTCATAACTGGCCGTGCCAAAAACCTCGGTGCGAATGAGCCTCCTCATTCGGTAGCTGAGAGTTTGGAGATTATCCATCAGATCTTAGATGAGCCTGCTTTGTCCGAGTCTCCGGAGGAGACAAGTATCATTTCTCAGGAGCGACGTTTATTCGATCTTCTAGATGAGGCTAGGGCTCTTGGCCTTAGCGTTGAAGAGCAACCTTCTGGTGATGGCCGAATTCAAGTATTACTGCCAGCACAGCCGGATGCTCGAGTTTGTAGTGTGGCCCGCCGGATGGTTGATATCGGTTTCACCCTTCTTTCTGGAACTACTTACGTCAAATGAACGAACGCACTAGGTATGCCCCGCCGCGAGCCGGCGCGATGCTGGAAGCCCTACGTGGCCTCGGATATTCGACCTCCGCAGCTTTAGCTGATGTGATTGACAACGGTGTTTCCGCCGGAGCGACAGAAATACAGGTGACGTTCGCCTGGGATGGTGAGAAAAGTCGGATTTCCATCTTGGACAACGGGCAAGGCATGGACGACGCCGAGTTAGAGGCAGCAATGACTCTTGGTGCTAAGAGTCCCCTTGATGACCGTGCGGCTAGTGATCTCGGTCGTTTTGGGATGGGCTTGAAAACCGCATCCTTCTCTCAGTGTCGCTGTCTCACTGTTGCATCTAGACGGATGAATGGTCCTGTTTCCTGTCTGCGTTGGGATCTCGATGCCATAGCTGCTTCGACGGACATTGGATGGAGGATGTTTGAGGGGGCAGCTCCTGGCTCCGAAGCATTCGTTGGGCCGGCTGATACACTTCACTCCGGAACAATAGTCCTCTGGGAAAAGTTGGATCGAATCGTCACGACTGGCTATACCCCTAATCACTTTGCCGACTTGATAGACGAAGTTGAGCTACGTTTGGCAATGGTCTTCCATCGCCTGTTAGAAGGGCCGAGCCCGGTTTTTCGGCTGTTACTCAACGGAAAGATGGTTAATCCATGGGATCCCTTTATGACTGGGCACCCTGCGAAGCCGTGGCAATCGCCAGTAGCCCGAATCCTCACGTCATCAGGCCTCGTGGAGGCTCAATGCCACGTTTTACCTCACAAGGATCGGCTTTCTGAAGAGGAGTTCCGTAGGTCGGGTGGGGCAGAAGGGTGGACCTCTCAACAAGGATTTTACGTATATCGCAATCATCGTCTGCTTCTGGCTGGCGGGTGGCTTGGTATTGGACAGGGACGTGCATGGAACCGAGAGGAGCCTCATCGGCTTGCCAGGATCAGGTTGGACATTCCTAATACAGCCGATTCCGCTTGGAAGATCGACGTCAAGAAGTCCACCGCCCGGCCTCCCGTAACAGTGCGTCCATGGCTTACGAAATTGGCTGAGGATACGAGAGAAAGAGCCAGAAGAGTCTTTGCTTTTCGGGGCTCGCCTATGCCAGGGCCTGGAGGGATCAAGATTGAGCAACAAGCATGGCGTGTCGATAGGTTAAAGGATGGTGTTCGCTACCGCATTGATGAGAGACATCCGGCGGTAGCGGCGGTGATTGAGGCTGTTAGCGGCAATGCAAGCCTCGTTCGAGCCATGCTACGGGTCGTCGAGGAAACTGTGCCTGTACAGCGGATATGGCTCGATACAGCCGAGAACAAAGAAACGCCACGCACCGGGTTCGAGGGGGAGCCCAACGCGGCTGTGATCGAGGTCGCAAGCGTACTATTTATTGACTTAATCGAGCGCAAGGGGTTGAGCGTCGAAGAAGCTCGAAAGTCCATGCTAAGGACCGAACCATTTCAAAAATATCCAGCACTGATCGCTAAATTAGGGGAGAACGAATGACCTCAGCGGAAGAGACAGCAGTGCAAGCGGAGCTGCTCGAAAATGTTATCGCTACTGCCCAGCGGCTGGTGAAGGCCGAGAAGGATAAGTCCAAAATTACCCCGACCTTCATTGCCGAGAAGGTCCGACTTGCGACGGCAATGTTCGCTAGCGAATCACTACACGTGGTCGACCAAGGAAAGGCCGTCGCTACGCTGATTCAGCGCTTCAGCCACTGGATCGGAAAGTCAACCACGCTCAAAGACAACGCGGGCCACTTCGACTGGCTCACTGCGGCGCGCAAACGCGACTGGCAATACTGGCGGCGCTACCGGGACTTCTTGGAATCGAAGCTCTCCGACACAGTGGTTGAAGGGCTCGATGAAGCCACCGACGATATCCTCGGCCTGCTGGAAGACCCTCAACGGAAAGATGATTGGGATCGTCGAGGACTTGTTGTTGGGCATGTGCAATCCGGGAAAACCAGTAACTATTCCGGTCTCATTTGCAAGGCGGCCGACGCGGGCTACAAAATCATTATCGTACTCGCAGGCATGCACAACAACTTGCGCTCGCAGACTCAGATGCGGCTAGAAGAAAGCTTCTTAGGTTACGAGACGACCATCGACCGCGACCCGGGTATGCCCATTGGCGTTGCAGAATTCGGGGAGGATTTGAAGACTAACTCCGCAACCACACGCGCAAACAACGGTGACTTTAGCAAGGCCATCGCAAAGCACTTTCATGGCATTTCGCCCGAAGAGCGGCCTTGGCTGTTTGTGGTTAAGAAGCAGAAGAGCGTTCTTACAGCCTTGCTTAATTGGATTCAAACTCGTGTGGCCGACAGCACTAGCGCGAGTGATGGACGTAAGCTCGTGACGAAGCTTCCGCTGCTCATGATCGATGACGAGGCAGACAACGCCTCTGTTGATACGGGCGAGCAGATGTTCAACGATGACGGGACGCCGGACCAGCAGCACCAACCCAAAACAATCAACAGTCTCATCCGCCAAGTTTTACATTCCTTCACTCGCAAGGCTTACGTTGGCTATACGGCGACGCCCTTCGCTAACATTTTCATTCACCATAAGGGGGAGACAGCTAAGGAAGGTCCGGATCTATTTCCTAGGTCCTTTATAATCAACTTGGCGGCACCGTCCAACTACGTAGGTCCCGCCCGTATGTTTGGCAAGCTAACCAAGGACGGACGTAAAAGGGCACTACCTCTTTCGAGAGATATTCTGGACCATTACGATCCAGAGTTGGATTCTGGCTGGATGCCGCCCAAACATCCCAAGATCCACGTCCCGACTTACAACGGCCAGGAAGTTATTCCGCCTTCGTTGCAAGAGGCTATCTGCGCTTTCGTGCTCGCGTGTGCAGCCAGAGAACTTCGTGGCCAAGGGGACCAGCACAGCTCTATGCTGATCCACGTTACCCGTTACGTCGATGTCCAGAGTCATGTTTGCGAGCAGGTTGAAGAGGCCGTGCGCCGCATGCGGCAGCGAGTCATTCGGGGCATTGGTTCGGACGAAATACTGACTCAATTGCGTCGGCTCTGGAATGAGGATTTCGTGCCCATTCGCGACCAAGTTGCGGAGCTCTCACCAGTGGAGGAACGGCCGTCAGCGATGCCAAGCTGGGACGAGATCCAAGCAGTATTGCCTGATGTATTGGATGACATCAAAGTTCGCCCAATCAACGGCAAGGCTAAGGACGTGCTCGACTATGCAACGCCAGGGGCCGCTCTAAGAGTGATCGCAGTAGGCGGAGAAAAGCTCGCCCGGGGACTGACACTAGAGGGGTTGTGTGTGAGCTACTTCGTACGCACGACGAAAATGTACGACACGCTCATGCAAATGGGGCGCTGGTTTGGTTACCGTCCTGGCTACTTAGACCTGTGTCGGCTCTACACTTCACCCGATCTGGTGACGTGGTTCTGCCACATTGCAGATGCATCGGAGGAATTACGGGATGAGTTTGACTTCATGGCCGAAGCCAAGCTAACGCCGGAGCAATACGGCCTCAAGGTGATGTCACATGAGGTACTCACAGTCACCTCTCCTCTGAAGATGCGCAACGCACAGACGCTGTCATTAACTTATAGCGGCACGCGCCCGCAGACTATCGTCTTCCATCGCAACGCTAAGATTCAGCAGCAGAATCTAGACGCTACAGACGCCTTGATTGGGTCGCTAGGGAGGGCGTGTGAGGATTCACCGAAATATGGCCGCGATGGCGATCCAGACTCCTGGCCAAATGCTCGCCTGTGGAAAAACGTGGATGTAGACAAAGTGCTCGCGTTTCTCGGGGATTACGCAACTCATCCGAACGCCACCAGCGCCAAGGCCCCCGTGCTGCACGAGTTTATTTCAAAGATGGTTGATACTGGGCAGTTGGCGAAATGGAGCGTCGCGCTGCTTGGTGGAGGGACTGGCGAAGGAGATGAGCACATTTTTCCTGGAGGAACAGCTTCAACGAAAGTAAGCGTCCAGCCAACACACCTTCCGAACTCCAGCATTAAGGGCGATGGTGTCCGCGTATTTTTAAGCGGACGCGATCGCCCTTAACGTCAGGATTTCCATGCGCCAACGAAGCTCTTACCCGAAA
>NZ_JASCOM010000011.1:0-74740 GCF_029959925.1 Pseudomonas sp. PS02303 | reverse complement strand
GCCTCGCTCCTACAGGTAATGCGTCGCCTTTGTAGGAGCGAGGCTTGCCCGCGAAGACATCAGCTCAGGCACCGTTTACCTCAAGGCTTGCGCAACAGGTAAGTATCCATAATCCACCCATTCGCCACCCGCGCCGCCTTGCGCACCCGCTCAATCTCCGGCGCCACGTCCTTGAGCTTGCCGCTGATCAGGATTTCATCCGGCGTCCCCAGATACGCGCCCCAGTAAATCTCCGTCTCCTGATCCGCCACTTGATGGTAGGAATCCTCGGCATCGAGCATCACCACGAGGCTGTCGGCATCGCTCACTTGCCCCGCCGCCAGCCGTCGGCCAGTGGTGATTTCAATTGAGCGGCCGATGCTATTCAGCGGTACCTTGTGTTGCGCCGCCAGCGCCTGAACGCTGGTGATTCCGGGGATCACGTCATACTCGAACGCACAACGGCCCGAGGCCAGGATCGCCTGCAAAATCCGCAGGGTGCTGTCGTACAACGCCGGATCGCCCCACACCAGAAAACCGCCGCACTGGCCGTCGGACAGTTCCTCATTGATCAGCCGCTCGAAGGTCTGCTGCTTGGCGAGGTTCAGATCGTCGACACTGGTCTTGTAGTCCACCTCCCCGCGCTCGCGTTCCGGGCTATGGGCTTGGACGAAGCGGTAGTCGTGACCGGTGATGAAGCGCTCGCAGATCTCACGGCGCAGGTCGATCAATTTGTCCTTGCTCTGGCCCTTGTCCATCAGGAAAAACACGTCGACGAGGTTCAGCGCCTTCACGGCCTGCATTGTGATGTAGTCAGGGTTGCCGGCGCCGATGCCGATGACCAGCAGCTTCTTCATCAAATTTCTCCTTCAAGCAAGCGCAGGCGCCAGCGGCCGGTGAACCGCAACTCGACGGCCGACAACGGTTCGACGTCGATCAGGTTGAATGCCTTGGCCTGCAACACCTGCGTCAGTGCTGCGCGAATGACAAAGGGATGGGTGATGGCAAGGACATGCCCCGGTGTTGCCACAAGGGCCTGGAGCCACTGCGCCACGCGCTCACAGAGTTGCGCGACCGACTCACCGCCATGGGGCGCCGAGGTCGGATCATCTAGCCAGGTTTGCAGTGCCTCGGGTTCGGACTTTTGCAGGTCATTGATCCGCACCCCGCTCCACCGTCCGAAGTCACAATCCCTCAGTGCCGAAACGATTTCAACGTCATTGCCAAACAACTCGGCGGTCTGCTGCGTGCGCAACTCCGGTCCACAGAGCACCCGTGGCGCCCCCTCGAACTGACCGCTGCGCGATCCCTTTGCCAATTGGCCATAAAATTCCAACGGCTCATTCGTAGGAAAACTCGCCATTTTTTGTGCGACTGTTCGCGCGTGGCACATCAGGGTCAAACGGGTTGCCTGCACGGTTTATCACCCTGTCGATGAAATGGAAAACGGCTCGATGCCGCCGATAATCACGCAATTGTGCCGCAAGACGCTTGATCCAGGGCGTTTCGTTTGCATCAGCACCGACGGGACGCGAGCTTGTTTAACCCATTAAGTTAGGCAATCTCTGACACCCGTGTGGGCGATGGACTACAAAGCCAGTCGACTTCCGTGTAGCCCTCAGCGCACGGGCTTTTCGCCCCATTTTGGGGCCTTGAAAAACCACGGAAAGTTTCGCTAGACATGTAGCATGCGCTACATAAATACTGTTTTAGCGATTTATGAAACAAAACCGACATACCCATCCAGCAGGAGCCCGGATGCCCTCTCTCAGAGACCTGATCACCGATCCCGCCCTGGACCTTACGCCGGCGGAACGCAAAGTCATCCGTGCCTTGCTGGACCAATACCCGCGTAACGGGCTGGGGCCGATGTCACGCTTGGCCGAACATGCCGGTGTCAGCGACCCCACCATTGTGCGGCTGGTGAAAAAACTGGGTTTCAGCGGTTACGCCGATTTCCAGGATGCCTTGCTCAGTGACATGGACCACCGCCTCCGGTCCCCCAGCGCCCTGTTGCAGCTTCGTTCTCATGTTCAGAAAGACGACGCCTGGAGCCATTACCTGGCGGAGACCCATCGGGCGCTGGTGGATACCCATGCGCTGACCCAACCCGAAGATGTGCGGATTCTGGTGCAGTGGCTGCTCGATACCCGTCATCAGGTTCACTGCTTTGGCGGGCGCTTCAGCAGTTTCCTCGCCAATTATTTGCTCAACCATTTGCGCTTGCTGCGCCCGGGCTGTTTCGCCCTGGAAGACAACGCACAACTGCCGGACCGGCTGTTCGACGTGCAGCGTCAGGACGTGGTGCTGGTGTTCGACTATCGCCGCTACCAGTCACAGGCCCTGCGCGTAGCCAATGCGGCGAAAAGCCGATACGCCCGGGTGGTGTTGTTCACGGACATCTATGCTTCACCGCTGCGGGAAATGGCCGACCTGATTATCAGTGCGCCGGTGGAATCGGTGTCGGCCTTCGACACCATGGTCCCGGCGCTGGCCCAGATCGAGGCGCTGATTGCCTGCCTGACCCTGCGCAGCCCGGAGCTGGCCGATCGCCTGGAAGGCATCGATGCCCTGCGAACCGATTTCGCCACCCACCTGCTGGAGGATAAATAAGGATGTTCACGCTCCCCCACCACTCGCCCCGGGACTTGCCGTTCACTGCCGATCACACCGCGCTGTTGCTGGTGGACATGCAGCGTGCCTGGCTCGAACCGCAGTTCGACCCGCACCTCAACGGACCGGATGGCGAGTACTTCCTGACCCGCACCCACATGCAGGTGGTGCCCAATCAACGGCGATTGCTCAGTGCCTTTCGCAGCGCGCAGCAAAATGTGCTGCACACGATCATCGAAAGCCTGACCGCCGATGGCCGCGACCGCTCGCTGGACCACAAGCTCTCGGACATGCACTTGCCCAAGGGCAGCCCCCCGGCGCGGATCATCGACGACCTGACGCCGACAGAAAACGAAATCGTTTTGCCCAAGACTTCTTCCGGGGTCTTCAACTCCACCAACATCGACTACGTGCTGCGCAACCTTGAAACGCGGCACCTGATCATCGCCGGCATCGTCACCGACCAGTGCGTGGACATGGCGGTGCGTGACGCCGCCGACCGTGGCTACCTGGTGACGCTAGTGGAGGATGCCTGTGCGACCTACACGCCGGAGCGTCATCAAGCCTGCCTGAACGCGATCAAGGGTTACTGCTGGATCACCGACACCCAGACCGTGCTCGGCCGGTTGCAGGAGATGCAAGCATGAGCGAACGCCTGTCGCCGCTGCCCATGACCACCCTCGTCACCACCGACCTGATCGGCGTGACCCGTGGCCGTTCGTTCCCGACGGACGAACTTGAACATTACCTGGCGACGGGCTGCGGCTGGGTGCCGGCCAACAGCGCCCTGACTCCGCAAGACATCATCGCCTCCACCAACCCGTGGGGCGCCTATGGCGATCTGCGGCTGATTCCCGACCTGAGCAGCCGGGTGACAGTCAGTAACGGCCCGGATGCCGCGGCCCCGGCGCTGGACTTCATCCACAGCGACATTCACGAAACCGATGGCCGCCCGTGGGGCGCCTGCCCACGCACGTTGTTGCGCAATGAAGTGCAGCGGTATCGCGCCGAATTGGGCTTGCAGGTCAACGCCGCGTTCGAACATGAATTCAACCTGAGCAGCGGCGCGGCCGATCAGCTGGCGTTCTCCCTTGAGGCCCAGCGTCAGGGCGCCGAGTTCGGTGGCTGGCTGCTCAGCGCCCTGCGCGCCGGTGGCGTCGAACCGGAAATGTTCCTGCCCGAATACGGCAAGCATCAATACGAAATCACCTGCCGCCCCGCCCTCGGCGTGGCCGCTGCGGACCGTGCGGTGAACGTGCGCGAGATCACCCGCGAGATCGCCCGGCAGATGGCCCTGGACGTGAGCTTCGCGCCGAAGACGTCCGAGCATGCCGTGTGCAACGGCGTCCATCTGCATGTCAGCCTGTTGGATCTGGACGGCCAACCGCTGATGTACGACGCCGGCACGATCAATGGCCTGTCGACCCTCGGTCAGCACTGGGCCGCCGGCATCCTTCATTACTTGCCAGCGCTGTGCGCGTTTACCGCACCGACACCGGTGTCCTACGAGCGCTTGCAGCCGCATCACTGGAGCGCCTCCTACGCCTGCCTCGGCCAGCGCAACCGCGAAGCGGCGCTGCGGATCTGCCCGACCGTGAGCCTGGGCGGCAAATCGGTGGCGGCGCAATACAACCTGGAATTTCGCGCCATGGACGCCACGGCGTCGCCGCACCTGGCGATGGCCGCGCTGCTGATCGCCGGTCGCCTGGGCATCGAGCAACGCCTGGCCTTGAACGCGATCACCGATGAAATCCCCGATTCCCTGAACGAAGAACAACGCCAGGCCCACGGCATCGTCGCCCTGCCCGCCTCCCTTGCCGAGGCGCTCGAGTGCCTGCGCAACAGCGAGGCGCTGATCGAAGCCCTGCCGAGCGCGTTGATGGACACCTGGTTCGCCCTTAAAACCGAGGAACTGACGCTGACGGAACAGCTGTCCCCCGCCGAACGCTGTGAGCACTATGCACGCCTGTACTGAATCCGCTGAACTTGGCCTGTACACCGAGCCCGCGTACACCCTGAGCCGCGAAGACTCGGCGCACCCGTTGATTCTGGTGTGTGAACACGCCAGCCGTTTTATTCCACCCGGGTTGAATGACCTGGGCCTGAGTCACGACGCGGCCCGCGAGCATATCGCCTGGGACATTGGTGCGCTGGCGCTTGCTGAAGGTTTGTCCCAGGCACTGGGGGCGACGTTGCTGACGGCCAATTACTCACGGCTCTTGATTGACCTCAACCGCCCGCGCCATGCCCCGGACAGCATCCCGCTGCAGAGCGAGATTTATCCGATACCGGGTAATCGGGATCTGGACGAAGTCACGCGCGAGTACCGCCGCGAATGCCTGTTCAAGCCGTTTCATGCCCGGCTGCAAACCTTGATCGACCAACGAATCGCCCAAGGGCGGCCGGTCCGGGTGGTCGGCATTCACAGTTTCACCCCGGTTTTCCACGGCCAACCGCGCGCGCTGGAAGTCGGCGTGCTGTTTGGCGAAGCCAGGGACTACGCCCAACGATTGATTGACGGGTTGAGCCAGCACCCCTTGAAGGTTGCCAGTAATGAGCCGTACAAAATCAACCCGCTGGGCGACATGACCGTGCCGGTGCACGGCGATGCACGGGGACTGGAATCGGTGTTGATCGAGGTGCGCAACGATTTGCTGCGCACCGCTGAAAACGTCAGTCGCTGGGCAGGTTATCTGGCTCCGCTGTTGTAAGAAATCGCGTCAAACCCGCAGCATGCAGCTGCTTTCATCCCAAGGAGTAGGGCTTCATGGAATTAGAAGAATTCGGCTACAAGCAAGAGTTGCAACGTAGCCTGTCGCTGACTGACCTGGTGGTGTACGGGATGATCTTCATGATCCCCATCGCCCCGTTCGGTGTGTACGGTTACGTCAACGCCGAAGCACCCGGCATGGTGCCGCTGGCCTACATCATCGGCATGGTGGCGATGCTGTTCACCGCCCTGAGTTACGGCAGCATGGCGCGGGCCTTTCCGATTGCCGGCTCGGTGTATTCCTACGCGCAACGCGGCCTCAACCCCCATGTCGGGTTTATCGCCGGCTGGCTGATGCTGCTCGATTACCTGCTGATTCCACCGCTGCTCTACGTGTACGCGGCCATGGCGCTGAATCACCTTTACCCTGACATCCCCAAGGTCGGTTTCATTCTGGCGTTTCTGGTCAGCGCGACCTTCGTCAACCTGCGGGGGATTACATTCACTGCCCGCATGAACATTGTCTTTCTGCTGGCGCAACTGGTGGTGCTGGGGATCTTCCTGTTCTACGCCTGGAATGCGCTGCACAGCGGCGGCGGTAACGGTCAACTGACCCTGGCGCCGCTGTACAACCCGGACACCTTCAATTTCGCCCTGCTGATGCAAGCCGTGTCGATTGCGGTCCTGTCCTTCCTCGGTTTCGATGCGATCTCCACCCTCGCCGAAGAAATCAAGGGCGACCCTGGCCGCAGCGTCGGCAAGGCAGCGCTGATTACGCTACTGGTGATGGGCGTGATCTTCGTCGTGCAAACCTGGATTGCCACAGACCTGGCGGCCGGCATGGGCTTCACCTCCGCCGACACCGCGTTCTATGAAATCGCCGAAATCGCTGCCGGCAGCTGGCTGGCAACCCTGACTGGCGTGGCCACCGCCCTCGCCTGGGGCGTGGCGGTTGCCATCACCTCGCAAGCGGCGGTATCGCGTCTGCTGTTCGGCATGGCCCGGGACGGCAAGCTACCGAAAGTGCTGGCCAAGGTTCACCCGAAACACAACACCCCCTACCTGAGCATTTACCTCGTAGCGGTACTGTCGCTGGTGATCTGCTACCTGTTCATCAACTCGGTGGACACCCTCACTTCGCTGGTGAACTTCGGCGCGCTGAGCGGTTTCATGTTGCTGCACCTGACCGTGATCAATTACTACTGGCGTCGGCAGAAGTCCGGCCAGGTGATCCGTCACCTGGTCTGCCCGGTGGTTGGCTTCATCATCGTCGCGGCCATCATGTACAACATGGGGGTCGATGCACAAAAACTCGGACTGATCTGGATTGCCCTGGGCCTGGTGTATCTGTTTTTCCTCAACAAACTGGGCGCCAGCACAGCGTTGCCCGACCCGAGCAACGGCTGACAAGAAAAAGAGCGGCGTCTGACAAGAAATCAGGCGACCGCCGATTTAATGCGTGGAAACCGACAGTGATAGTCAGGTTCGGCACACAGCGCCGAACCCTTTGATACAGGAGTATATCCATGCTGGTCTTACGCCCAGTCGAGTTAGCCGACCTGCCCCAGTTACAGCAACTGGCGCGCGACAGCCTGGTCGGTGTCACGTCCTTGCCGGACGACACTGAACGCCTGCGCCTGAGGATTCTCGACTCCTGCGCCTCGTTCGACAAAGACGTGGAAGGTCATGGCCCGGAGAACTATTTCTTCGTGCTTGAGGATCTCGCAGCCCGGCGTCTGGTGGGGTGCTCGGAGATCCTTGCCACCGCCGGTTTCAACGAACCGTTCTACAGTTTGCGCAACCGTCACTTCACCAGCGCCTCCCGGGAGCTGAACATCGAGCACGGCGTACCGGCGTTGTCTTTGTGTCAGGACCTCAGCGGCCACACCTTGCTACGGGGCTTTCACATCGATACGGCGCTGGTGCGCACGGCGTTTTCGGAGTTGCTGTCCCGGGCGCGCCTGTTGTTCATTGCCGCCCATTCGCAGCGTTTTGCGCAAGCGGTGATCACCGAGATCGTCGGCTTCAGCACCGAGGAGGCGCAATCACCGTTCTGGGATGCGCTGGGCAAGCATTTCTTCGACCTGCCCTACGCCGAAGCCGAGCGGCTCTGCGGTCTGGAGAGCCGGACCTTCCTCGCCGAACTGATGCCGCAATACCTGATCTACGTGCCGATGCTGCCCCAGGCTGCGCAGGATTGCATCGGCCGGATCCACCCCGATGGCCAGGAGGCCTTCGACATTCTTGAGCGTGAGGGATTTGAAACCAACAGCTACATCGACCTGTTTGACGGTGGGCCGACGCTGTACGCGCGCACCTCGAACATTCTCTCCATCGCCCAAAGCCAGACCGGCACGGCGCAACGGGCTTCACTGATCGATGCGTGCGGCCGTTACCTGGTGAGCAATGACGCGCTGAAGGACTATCGCGCGATCGTCGCCGAGTTGAATGTCCAGGCCGGGCAACCGGTGGGGTTGAGCGCCGAGATGTGTGCCGCCCTGAACGTCACCGATGGCAGCCCGATCCGGCTGATTGCCCTGTGAGCAGCACCCGGCCCCATGCCCAACGACAGCGCCCGAACTGGCGCGAAGAAGGAGCTGCATCATGATTGTCCGCCCGGTTCGCATCACCGACCTGCCCGCCTTGATGGATCTGGTGCAACAGGCCGGTCCCGGGTTTACCACCCTGCCGGCCAACGAAGAACGCCTGGTGCACCGGGTGCGCTGGGCCCAGCGGACCTTCGCCGAGCAGGTCGAGCGTGCAGATGCCGATTACCTGTTCGTGCTGGAAGATGACGATCAGCAAGTGGTCGGCATCAGTGCGCTGGCCGGTGCCGTTGGCCTGCGTGAACCCTGGTACAACTATCGGGTCGGGCTGACCGTCAGTTCGTCGCCGGACCTGGGTATTCAACGGCAGATTCCGACGCTGTTCCTGAATAATGAAATGACCGGGCAATCGGAAATCTGCTCGCTGTTCCTGCGCCCCGATCAACGCCACGGCAGCAACGGTCGGTTGCTGTCCCTGGGGCGCTTGCTGTTCGTGGCCGAGTTCCCGCACCTGTTCGGCGACAAACTCATCGCCGAACTGCGCGGCAGCGCCGACGAACACGGCTGTTCACCGTTCTGGGACAGCCTGGGCCGGCACTTCTTCAAGATGGATTTCAGCCACGCCGATCACCTGTCGGGGCTGGGCAGCAAATCGTTCATCGCCGAACTGATGCCGCGCCAGCCGCTTTACACGTGCCTGCTCACCGAACAGGCCCAGGCCGTCATCGGCCAGGCCCACCCAAACACCGAACCGGCACTGAAGATCCTCAAGGCCGAAGGTTTTGTGCATCAGGGTTACATCGACATCTTCGACGCAGGCCCGGTGATCGAAGCCCCGGTCGCGAAAATCCGCACCGTGCGCGACAGCCAACCGCTGGTTTTGGCTATCGGCACGCCCGACGAGCAGGCCCCGGTGTGGCTGATCCACAATCGCCGCCTGGAAAACTGCCGCATCACCACCGCCCAGGCCAGGCTGGTGGGCAACAGCCTGGTCGTCGACCGACTCACGGCCAAACGCCTGCAACTGCAACCGGGTAACTCGGTGCGGGCCGTGCCGTTACCCAATCGGCAACAGCAGGCGGTGGCAGCGTGATCAGATCCTGAGTCCTCCTCCACCCTTGGGGTGAGTGGGGTTCACCTGTGGCGAGGGAGCTTGCTCCCGTTGGCCTGCGAAGCGGCCCCAAAACTGCCACCCTAATCTATTTTTCCAGACACACCGCCCCCATCGTTTACGACTGCTGTGCAGCCGAACGGGAGCAAGCTCCCTCGCCACAGGTAAACCCGCTCGTCACAGAGGTCCGCGTCTATCTGAGCCCCCAGCAAAATTCGTCATCATCTTCCCCTCCTTCGCGTGATAGCCTTTTGTTCCTTCGGCGTTGACACCTTTGCTCAAGCCTTTCCATTCCTTTGTATTGGTGGAACTCATATGTCCAGGCTTTCTCATCAAGATTTGCGCCGTAACTTCCGCGAGTTGTTTGCTTCCAACACCTGCTATCACACGGCGTCTGTCTTCGACCCGATGTCGGCCCGCATTGCCGCTGACCTGGGGTTTGAAGTGGGCATCCTCGGCGGTTCTGTTGCCTCGTTGCAGGTGCTGGGCGCTCCCGACTTTGCCTTGATCACTCTCAGCGAGTTCGCCGAACAGGCCACGCGCATCGGTCGAGTGGCCCAATTGCCGGTCATCGCCGACGCCGACCACGGCTATGGCAACGCGCTCAACGTGATGCGCACCATCGTCGAACTTGAACGCGCCGGCATCGCCGCCCTGACCATCGAAGACACCCTGCTGCCGGCGCAATTCGGCCGCAAATCCACCGACCTGATCGGCGTGGCGGAAGGCGTCGGCAAGATTCGCGCGGCACTGGAAGCCCGGGTCGACTCGGAAATGGCGATCATCGCGCGTACCAACGCCGGGATCCTGCCGGTTCAGGAAGTCATCAGCCGCACCTGTCATTACCAGCAGGCCGGTGCGGACGGGATTTGCATGGTGGGCGTGCGAGACTTCGATCACCTCGAACAGATTGCCGAACACCTGAGCGTGCCACTGATGCTGGTCACCTACGGCAACCCGCTGCTGCGCGATGACAAACGCCTGGCCGAACTGGGCGTGCGGGTGACCATTGATGGTCATGGCGCGTACTTCGCGGCGATCAAGGCGACGTATGACAGCCTGCGCGAGCAACGGCAGATCTTTACCCAGGCGTCGGATTTGAGCGCTACCGAGCTGACTCATACGTATACGCAGCCTGAGGAATATATCCGTTGGGCGGAAGAGTTCATGAGTGTGAAGGAATAGCGCTGCAGCTTGTTGCGCTGTAGGACATCGATTTTACTAACACCAAAAATCCCTGTGGCGAGGGAGCTTGTCGGATCGCCACAGGGAACAATTTTCAGCGCTTCGCCAACTCCATGATCATCCGCGACAGCAGATAAATCCGCGGCGCTACGCTCTCTACCTCCGCGTATTCTTCAGGCGTATGAATATTGCCGCCGACAATCCCGAACCCATCCAGTGTCGGCGTACCCACCCCGGCCGAGAGGCTGGCGTCTGCCGCCCCGCCGCTGCCTTCTTCCGTCAACTTGCGCCCGATCTCGCCGTAAATCCCCTGAGCCATGGCCATCAGCCGATCCGATTCCGCCGTTTGCGGCATCGGTGGCAAACCGCGTTGTAGCGTGGTGGTGACTTCGGTATCAGGAATCAGCTTGTCCTTGGACACCCGCGCCAGGTCCTTCTCGATCCGGTCGAACTCTTCCGGTACCGCCGCCCGCACGTCGGCCTTGGCCGTGGCCTGGTCCGGAATCACGTTGGTGCGGTCGCCCGACTTGATCACGGTGAAGTTGATGGTGGTTTTCTTCTCGGCGTCGCCCAGTTTGCCGAGTTGCAGAATCTGGTGCGCCGCCTCCATCGCCGCGTTACGCCCCAGCTCCGGCGCAACACCGGCATGTGCGGCTTTGCCTTTGACTTCCACCACCGCCGTCGCGCTGCCTTTGCGCCACACCACCAGACCATCCGCCGGGCGGCCCGGTTCGAGGTTGAGGGTCACGTCGTGGGCCTTGGCGGTTTTCTTGATCAGGTCGGTGGCGATGTCCGAGCCGGTCTCTTCGCTGGCATCGAGCAGGAAGGTAATTTGAGCGTAGTCCTTGAAGTCGAGGTTTTTCAGGACTTTCAGTGCGTAGATCCCGGCGACGATGCCGCCCTTGTCGTCCATCACGCCCGGCCCGTAGGCGCGGCCGTCCTTGATGTGGAAAGGGCGCTCGGCGGCTGAGCCTTCCTTGAACACAGTGTCCATGTGCGCCATCAGCAGGATTTTCGCCTTGCCGGTGCCTTTGAGGGTCGCGATCACGTGGCTGCTTGTGTCCGGTGTGTTGGGTACCAATTCGATGGTGGCGCCGAGTTTTTTCAACTCGTCGATGGCGATGTCGCGCACTTGCGTCAGGCCGGGTTCATAGCCGGAACCGGAGTCGATGTTTACCAGACGCTCCAGCAGTTTCAGGGCTTCACCCTTGTACTGTTCGGCGTCGGCGAGGACTTGTTTGTGGGGTTCGGCGAAGGCTGCAGGGGCGAACGCGCCGAGGGCGAGGGTCAGGCCAAGGCTGGTGGCCAGCAGGGAACGAGGGAGATTGAGCGTCATGAATCGATCCTTGTTTCGTGTCGGGGGTCAAAAACACCCTACCTGACTACGGCGCAAGGCTCTAGACCGAATGCGACGCACACGAACCTGAGGCCGATCCCGCAGGGGGATGTGTGCAGGCCCTCAGACCGGGTCGAGCAGCTCGTGATGGGGTTTGCCGTCTATGCGGTAGATCACGCGGTTGCGGCCGGTGGTCTTGGCTTGGTAGAGCGCCTGGTCGGCATCATTGAGCCACAACGTGGCGTCGGTGTGTGACGGGTCGAATGCCGCCAGGCCAATGCTCAAGCTGACTTTCAGCGCCGGGTTCTGCTCGTAGCCCAGGGTCGCGAAGCGATCACGCAAGGCGTCCATGGCAGCCGCTGCGCTGTCGAGGGGCAAATCCGGGAGGAGCACGCAGAATTCGTCGCCACCATAGCGCCCCGCCACATCGGTCGCCCGCAGGTTCTGCTTGAGCATTTTGCTCAGTTGCCGCAGCACGATGTCCCCGGCGACATGGCCGTAGGTGTCATTGATGGTCTTGAAATGGTCGATGTCGATCAACGCAATCGCCCCGCCCTGCTGCTGGCGTTGGCAACGCTGGAATTCAACTTCCAGCTGGTCTTTCCAGGCGCCATGGTTCAGCAGGCCAGTGAGGCTGTCGGTACGGCTCAGGGCCAGCAATTCGCGTTTTTGGCGGCCCAGGGTGGTGGCCTGTTGAAAACAGATCCAGCCCAGCGCCAGCGGATACAGGCTCAGCAAGGGCAGACAGGCGTAGAGCTGCAACGGGCTGGTTTGCGCAACGAAGGCCGGTGTGAACACCAGCAGGCCGACACCCACCCCGAGAATCTGCGCAACCGTCCCCACCAGCAGGAACCGCAAACCACCGATCGCCACGTT
The DNA here is from genome assembly GCF_029959925.1 of Pseudomonas sp. PS02303. Lineage (NCBI taxonomy): Bacteria > Pseudomonadati > Pseudomonadota > Gammaproteobacteria > Pseudomonadales > Pseudomonadaceae > Pseudomonas > Pseudomonas sp. PS02303. The sequence goes on along the minus strand of NZ_JASCOM010000011.1, from coordinate 62,384 downwards.
GTTCATGGCCATCATGGACAGCGTCGCCGCGCTCGGTAGCGGATTGAACTGCATGGCAGCGACCCAGAATCCACCGAGAAAGGCGTCGACGAGAATGTTGCGATGTTCGGCGTGAAACGGCACCTTCGCCCGACGCGCCCATTGATAGGCAACATGCGGCCAGAGCACGCCATTGACGACCATCAGCACCCAGACCCATGGCGCAGGGTTGAGTGGATACATCGCCGCGCCTACGCACAACAGGCCCAAGGCCAGGCCCAGGGTTCGCGATGTATAGAGCCTTCTGGCCAGTGAAAGCCCTTTTCCTCCCGTTTTTCCCATAAGGGCCTCTGCGTCACACAACGGAACCCGACAAAACACGGGTGCGGGTGTGGTGGGAGTCTATCAGGGCAACGTTAAATAGCCATCACCGGCGGGCAGCCTGAATCCTGTGCAGTCTTTGTGGGCCATGTTTGGGCTATACATGAAGGAAGAGTTGGATAAACAACGATAAAGGAGACCCATGCAGACTTTTCAGGTGTTGATCATCGGCAGCGGTTTTGGCGGTCAGTGCGCGGCGATCAATCTGCTCAAGGCAGGCATCGACGATTTTCGCCTGCTGGAACGACGGGACTTTTTTGGCGGCACCTGGTGCCAGAACACCTACCCCGGCGCGGCCGTCGATGTGCCCTCGCCGCTCTATTCGCTGTCCTTCGCCCCTTACCGCTGGACGCAAATGTTCGCCGATCAGGCTGAACTGCATCACTACACCCAGTACGTGGTGGAGCACTTCGGCCTGCGGGACAAGGTCGAACTGCAAGCCAATGTCGAGCGCATCGAATGGGACGCCGACGGCCAGCGCTGGGCGGTGCACACCGGCGCCAAAGGCACGTTTTACGCGCAGTTCCTGATCAACGCGACGGGGCCGCTGAGTCAACCGGTTGTGCCTCATTTCGAAGGCCAGGAACGCTTCCAGGGCAAGACGTTTCACACCAACAACTGGGATCACACCTTCGATTACCGGCACAAACGTGTCGCCATCGTCGGCAGCGGCGCCAGTGCGGCCCAGGTTATTCCGACCATTGCCCCAGACGTCGAGCACCTGCATGTGTTCCAGCGTACGCCGCACTGGGTGTTGCCCCGCGCCGACCGTACCTTCGGGCCTTTCCAGCGTTGGCTGCTGGGCCTCAAACCGGCATACAAACTGCTGCGCTGGATGCTCTACTGGCAGTTCGAATCCCGGGTGATTGCTTTCAAATACTCGAAACCGGCGATCCGCATGGTCCAGCAACACGCCCTGCGCTTCCTCAAGCGCCAGGTGCCTGACCCCGAATTGCGCCGCAAACTGACACCGGACTTCACCATCGGCTGCAAGCGCGTGATCGTCTCTAGCACCCTCTACCCGGCACTCGGGCGCAGCAACGTGACGCTGCACAGCCGCGAACAAGGCATCGCGTCCATCGACGAAACTGGCATCGTCACTCAGGACGGTCAGCACATCGACCTGGACCTGATCGTCTGGTCCACCGGGTACGACGCCACCGACGGGGTGATTTCCTACCCGGTCACCGGTAAAAACGGCACCCGGCTCAAAGACGTCTGGGCCCAGTACCCGCGGGCTTATCTGGGCACCAGCCTGCCGGACTTTCCCAACTTGTTTATCGTCACCGGGCCCAATACCGGCATCGGCCACACCTCGGCGCTGTTCATCATCGAGTCACAGATGAATTACATCCTCGATTGCATCCGCACGCTGAAAGAAAAGGGTTTGCGCAGCATCGAAGTACGCCCCGAGGCAGAACGTACCTACACTGAGATGATCCACCGTGAAATGGAGCGTACCGTCTGGAAGTCCGGGGGCTGCCACAGTTGGTATCAAAGCAAGAGCGGTCATGTGATCGCCATGTTCCCGGGGTTCAGTTTCAGCTATCACCGGTTGACCCGGGCACTGAAACCCGCCGACCACATTTTGTCCTGAACACGTAAAAGGAAGATGCCTGATGCTTGTGTTGGTTGTCCTTATCGCGGTTTTTGTGGCCTGGAGCTGGCTGAGTTACCCGGCCATCGGCTATTGGCTCTATGACCTGAATATGGCCCTGGAAGCCAAGCTGTATCGGCTGCACAAAATCGTCGTACCCATCACGGAAATGACCGTCTCGACCTGGCAAGGCGGGCCCTATGAAGCGTCCAGCAGTGTGCTGATGCTGCACGGCTACAGCGCCGACAAGAACATCTGGCTGCGCTTCGCCCGGCATTTTGTCGGCAACTATCGGGTGATCATCCCGGACATCGCCGGTCACGGCGAAACCGGCTTCAAGGCCGGTGGCGGCTATGACATCCCGCTGCAGGCCAAGCGGATGATTCAACTGCTGGACGTTTGCGGGGTCGAGAAAGTCCATGTGATCGGCAATTCGATGGGCGGCTACATCGCCGCGTGGCTGGCGGCGACGTACCCGGACCGGATTGCCTCCGTCGCCCTGATCGACCCGGCTGGCGTCACCGCCCCCGAGGCCAGCGACCTGGAGCGACATCTGGCCAAGGGGCACAACCCGTTTCTGATCAACTCGCGGGAAGAATTCCAGCGTTTCTACGCGATGACCATGGCCGAGCCGCCGTGGGTACCGGGCGTGGTGCTGGATGCCATCGCCCAGCGTTATGAACAGAGTCGTGATGAGCTGGAAGAAATCTTCAACGACTTCCGCGCCAGCCCGCCGATGGAGCCCAAACTCCCAGACATCAAGTGCCCGGCGCTGCTGCTGTGGGGGCGCAAGGACCGTCTGATCGATGTCAGCAGCGTGGCGGTCTGGAGTAAAGGCATTGCTGATTTGCGCGTGGACATCTGGGACCACATTGGCCATATGCCGATGGTCGAACAACCGGCCAATACGGCGCGGTTGTATCGGGAGTTCCTCGGATCGCTGCGTTCGGAGAGCCGTTCGCACCTGTAATCCCCAATCAATCCTGCAGGACCGCCGCCCGCTCGCTCCTACAGGGTTTGTGGGCAACCAATAGTGCGAAGCAGTCCTTGGCAGAATGAAGTCCGTAAGATTCTTCGTTTGTCGGCGTTGCAGAAGGCTGCGATCTTTTCCCCCATCCTTCACGTCACCGCGCCAGGAATTTTTTTCATGAGCCACCCAAGCTTCGTCAGCCCTGACCTGATCCGCCAACGCTTCTCCAAAGCGATGTCCGACATGTACCGCGAAGAAGTGCCGCTGTACGGCGCGCTGATGAAGCTCGTGGAGCAGACCAACCGTCACGTGCTCGACAGCGATCCGCAGGTGGCCCGCCAGTTGAACAGCACCGGCGAAATCGAGCGGCTGGACCTGGAGCGTCACGGCGCAATCCGCGTCGGCACCGCTGGCGAACTGGCCACCCTCGCCCGATTGTTCGCGGTCATGGGCATGCAGCCCGTGGGCTATTACGACCTGACCCCGGCCGGTGTGCCGGTGCACTCCACCGCGTTCCGCGCCGTGCATGAAACCGCCCTGCAAGTCAGCCCGTTCCGGGTGTTCACCTCACTGCTGCGCCTGGAACTGATCGAAGACCTGGAGCTGCGAGCCTTCGCTCAATCGGTGCTGGATAAACGCCAGATCTTCACCCCGACAGCCCTTGCCCTGATCGACCGCGCCGAAACCGCAGGCGGTCTGAACGAACAAGAGGCGCAGGACTTCGTCGAACAGGCGCTTGAAACCTTCCGCTGGCACCACAGCGCAACCGTCACCGCCGAGCAGTACCAGAAACTCAGCGCACAGCATCGCCTGATTGCCGATGTAGTCGCGTTCAAAGGCCCGCACATCAATCACCTGACGCCGCGCACCCTGGACATCGACATCGTCCAGGCGCAAATGCCCGCCCACGGCATCACGCCCAAAGCCGTGATCGAAGGCCCGCCCCGCCGTCAGTGCCCGATCCTGCTGCGCCAGACCAGTTTCAAGGCGCTCGACGAACCGATTGCCTTCACCGATCAAGCCGGGACACGCGGCAGCCACAGCGCACGCTTCGGTGAAATCGAACAGCGTGGCGCGGCGCTCACCCCAAAAGGCCGGGCACTTTACGACCGCCTGCTCAACGCAGCCCGTGATGAGTTGCAGGACTTCCCCAACGAGGCCAATGCCGCACGCTACAACGCGCTGATGACGCAGCATTTTGCAGAATTCCCTGACACGTATGAAGGCATGCGCCAACAGGAACTGGCGTACTTTCGTTATTTCGTCACGGAAAAAGGCCTGGAGGCGGATGAGCTGAAATCGTTGTCGCTAGACGATTTGCTCAGCGGCGGGTACTTGCGGGTCGAACCGTTGGTGTATGAAGATTTTCTGCCGGTCAGTGCGGCGGGGATTTTCCAGTCGAACCTGGGGGATGCGGCGCAGGTGAATTATGGCGTGCATTCGAACCAGGAGGCCTTTGAACAGGCGCTGGGGCGGCCGACCATTGATGAATTGGGCTTGTATGCCGAGACGCAGCGGCGTTCGATCGAGCAGTGTTTTGAGACTTCGAGATTGTCGCGTCTGATTTGACTCAACGAACTGCCAGCCGATTGCAATGTGTGGCGAGGGAGCTTGCTCCCGCTTGAGTGCGCAGCACTCACAAAATCTCCGTCATACGTAGAATTTTTGGGGCCGCTTCGCAGCCCAGCGCGAGCAAGCTCGCTCGCCACATAGAATCTTCAATCCGCTGAGATTCCGTGTTTAGCGGAGTTTTGCCAACAGCGCCTCAGCGGCAGCCTCGGACGACGCCGGGTTTTGCCCGGTGATCAGCAGGCCATCGGTGAGCACATAACTTGCCCAATCCGCGCCCTTGGAATACTCACCGCCCTTCTCCTTCAGCATGTCCTCCACCAGAAACGGCACGACCTTCGTCAGTTGCACCGCCTCTTCCTCAGTGTTGGTGAACCCCGTCACCCGCTTGCCTTTGACCAATGGCTGGCCATCAGCACCCTTGACGTGACGCAGCACACCCGGTGCGTGGCAAACGGCCGCGACCGGTTTATCCGCCTTGATAAACGCTTCGATCAGCGCGATCGAGTTCTTGTCTTCGGTCAGGTCCCACAACGGCCCATGACCGCCCGGATAGAAAACCGCATCGTAATCTTGAGCCCTCGCGCTGCTCAGAAGCGCGGTAGACGCCAATGCAGACTGGGCTGCGGAGTCTTTGCGAAAGCGATCAGTGGCAGCAGTTTGTGCATCTGGCTCGTCGCTTTTCGGGTCCAACGGCGGCTGGCCACCCTTGGGCGAAACCAGGGTCAGCTGTGCACCGGCATCCTTGAAGGCGAAGTACGGCGCGGCGAATTCTTCCAGCCAGAAGCCGGTTTTCTTACCCGTGTTGCCCAATTGATCGTGGGACGTTAAAACCATCAGGATTTTCATGTCGTTCTCACTCCACTTCCAGGTTGTTTGGACGCTCGACGGCGCTGTTTTTATGGACCACTCAGCCCATTGATTCGTTGCACCGAGTTCCGGACACCTTCACGTGATGGCGCAAAGCCTTGCTGTGCAAGAAGTTGCGCACTGCTCGCACCAAACACGCTTGCAGGATCGCTGATCGCCCGGCCTGCCAGGCTCTCCAGCCAAGTGCGCAAGTTCTTGCGCAGTGCTGCGCAAGAACTTGCGCACATTCATGCGGCGCTCCTTGCAAAAACCTTCCAGGCACTTTAAAAAAAGTCTCAACACCTTGATTTGTATAGCCTTAACCGTTTCTGGCACGGACCTTGATAACAGTCAGGCACCCACCGGGCGATACCGCCTCCCGGGCACCCTCACTATATTCAGCAAGGAGCACATCCATGGCTACTCCAGCGTACATGTCCGTCACTGGCGAAAAACAAGGTCTGATCACCGCCGGCGCATTCACCGCCGACTCGGTTGGCAACACTTATCAAGAAGGTCACGAAGACCAGGTCATGGTTCAGGCTTTCAGCCACGACGTGATCATCCCGCGTGACCCACAGTCCGGCCAGCCAACCGGTCAGCGCGTTCACAAGCCAGTCGTGATCACCAAGGTCTACGACAAGGCTTCGCCACTGCTGCAAGCTGCTCTGACCTCCGGCGAGCGCATGAGCGAAATCGTTATCCAGTGGTACCGCACTTCGGCTCAAGGTACCCAAGAGCATTACTACACCACCAAACTGGAAGACGCGATCATCGTCGCCATCAACAACAAAATGCACAACTGCCAGGATCCGTCGAACTCGCACTTCACTCACCTGGAAGAAGTGCAATTCACCTACCGCAAAATCACCTGGACCCACGAAGTATCCGGTACTTCGGGTTCCGATGACTGGCGTCTGCCGGTCGCCTAAGTCAGGCTGACCGTCACAAGCATCGGCCAGCTCTGCTGGTCGATGTTGTTTCCGCCCTTCCAGAATTTCGCGTCCGTTGACCCGGTTTCCGGGTGTCAGCGCATGCCGCAGCACTGCACGAGGAACAAGGGATGTTCGCGCCGGCCAATCAAACTCACTTTGCCCTGACCATCGAAGGTCTTTCCAGCGACTTCCAGGTCTTTTCCCTGCAAGGTCGGGAAGCCATCAGCCAGCCTTTTGTGTTTGAGGTGGAGCTGGTCAGTGAACAGCCGTCCCTGGACCTCGAGACCCTGCTGCACAAACCGGCCTTTTTGCAGCTCTCGCCTGACGGCAGCGGCATCCATGGCCTGATCTATCGCGCCGCCCAGGGTGATTCCGGCAAACGCCTGACCCGCTACGCGGTGACCCTGCGCCCGCAACTGTCCTACCTCGCGCACCGCATCAACCAACGCATCTTCCAGAACCTCAGCGTGCCGAAAATCATCGGCATGGTCCTTGAAGAGCACGGCATCCAAAGCAACGCCTATGAATTCAAAGTCGGGGCGATTTATCCCGAGCGCATCTACTGCGTTCAATACGATGAATCGGACCTGCAATTCATCCAGCGCCTGTGCGAGGAAGAAGGTATCCACTACCACTTCCAGCACAGCACCACGGCCCACAAACTGGTGTTCGGCGATGACCAGACGGTGTTCCCGAAACTCGCACCCGTGGCCTACCAGCAAGACTCCGGCATGGTCGCCAACAACCCGGTGATCAAGCGCTTCGATCTGCGCCTGGAAACCCGCACCAGCCGCACCACCCGCCGCGACTACGACTTTGAAAAGCCGCGCCTCACCCTCGAAAGCGAAAACCGCGGCGACGCCCTGCCCGACCTCGAAGACTACGACTACCCCGGTCGTTTCATCGACCGCGAGCGTGGCAAACACCTGGCCAAGCGCAACCTGGAACGTCACCGCAGCGACTTTCAACTGGCCGAAGGCAAAAGCGATCAGCCGTTGCTGGTCAGCGGCCACTTCCTGGCCCTGACCCAACACCCTAAGCCTAAATGGAACGACCTTTGGCTGCTGACTGAAGTCCTGCACGAAGGCAAACAGCCGCAGGTGCTGGAAGAGTCGGTGACCAGCGACACCACCAGCCTCAAGGGCGATTTCCACCAGGGTTACCGCAACCGCTTCCAGGCCACCCCATGGGACGTGCCGAACCGTCCGCCGCTGACGCAAAAGAAACCGCGCATCCTCGGCAGCCAAAGCGCCGTGGTCACCGGGCCCAAGGGTGAAGAGATCCACTGCGACCAGTACGGCCGAGTCAAAGTGCAATTTCACTGGGACCGCGAAGGCCAGGCCGACGACAAGACCAGCTGCTGGCTGCGCGTCTCCTCCGCCTGGGCCGGCGCCCACTACGGCGGCATCGCCATCCCGCGGATCGGCATGGAAGTGCTCGTCACCTTCCTCGAAGGCGACCCCGACCAACCGCTGATCAGCGGCTGCCTGTACCACAAGGAAAACGTCGTCCCCTACCCGCTGCCGGCGAACAAAACCCGCAGCACTTTCAAAACCCTCAGCTCCAAGGGTGGTGGCGGCTTCAACGAACTGCGCATCGAAGACAAAAAAGGCCAGGAACAAATCTTCCTCCACGCCCAGCGCGACTGGGACGAAAACGTCGAACACGACCAGAAAATCCGCGTCGGCAACGAACGCCACGACACCGTCGAGCAAAACAGCTACAGCGAATTCAAGGCCGAAGAACACCACACCGTCTACGCCGACCGCAAAGTCGAAGCCCGGGCCAACGACCACCTGACCGTGGGCGTGAACCAGCACATCAAGATTGGCACCGGGCAATTCATCGACGCGGGCCAGGAGATTCACCTGAGCAGCGGCATGAAAGTCGTGTTGGAAGCCGGCAGTGAACTGACCCTGATCGGCGGTGGCAGCTTCATCAAGATCGATGCTGGCGGCGTGACGCTGAGTGGGCCGGTGATCAACATGAACTCCGGGGGTGGGCCGGGTAGCGGGACGGGGGCTGCGCCGTTGTTGCCGGGGGTGTTGAAGCAGGCGGATGCGGATAAGGCTGGGGCGGTTTTGACACCGGCGCAGATCAATACGTTGAAGCGCAATGCGCCGTTTTGTGAAGAGTGCGAGAAGTGTAAGGCAGGTGCTTGTGCGATCTGATCTGTTGACTCCGCAGGCGTGGTTGGCTGAACGGCCGTTGCAGGCCGATGAGCGTCTCTATCTGATTGTCAGTGCTGCAAGCGATGCCGAACCGCTCAAGGCCTTTTACCAGCAAGAGATGGCACCAGAACTGATACCTATCTGGGGAGGCACGCCTTATGCCGATTGGCAGCCCGTCATGCCCTACCTCGCCGAATTGAAACCCAACGCCGGTTTTCTTCAGTGGATTGCCGAAACCGACGCCCAGGACTGGGGCTGGTTGGCGGTCTCCACCAGCAACCCAGATGTGGTGTTCGAACACCTTCGCAGTTTGACTCAAGTGTTCATGCCCGACGGGGCCGAGGTGTTTTTTCGGTTCTGGGACGGGCGGCATATTTACCCGATTCTTGAAGGCCTGGGCGCCAGTGCTGGCGAGGTCCTACCAGTGTTCGACCGTTACCTTATCAACGGACAAAGCCTGGAGGTGGGGCCAAGATCCGTTCCTCCAGCAAAGGAATGGCCGTGGTGGGAAGTGCCACAGAAGCTGCTCGATACGCTGGCGGAAAAAGACCACAGCACCGTCGTCGACAACCTGATGCAGTGGCTGGGCGAGGACTGCCCTGAACTGTTCTTTGCCTTCCCCGAAAGTAATTTGCGCCACAAGGTCGAGCGTTTCGTCCGCCAACAACCCAACACAGAAGATATGGCAGAGCGTCTGGCTGCTGAGCTGACAAAGGAAGTCACGTCATGATTGATCCCATCGGTAATTTGGTTATTCGAGTCCTCGACGCCAAGACCCCTGACGTGAGTGTCATTCTCAAGGACTTCAACAATTGCCTGACTGAATACAAGACCTGGGCCGACGGTTTCTGGACTGGCTGGGCAATGGATGTAGATCAGAAGTTCAAGGTGGGCAACGAAGTCAGCGTTACTGAGCGCAAGACCAAGACGGGACCGGTTGAAACTTACGCCACCTGTCCGCTGATGGGTGATTTCACACTGATCCATATGTTTGAGAGCGCGCGGTACGTGCCCATCGGCAATACACCGGTCAAGCTCGAACCCGTCAAAAAAGCGATGTTCGGCGGATACGACGTTGTCGGTCCGGTGATTCCTGCGAATATCGGCCCAAGCGGCATTGAAGTTATCAAGGGCTGCAAGCCGGGTCAGATGTACCGCATCACTTTTTTCCCTAACGTTTCTGAAAGCAACGTCAAGGCGCTCTACGACTCATACCAGGGTGTCATCGGCAACCTTGACGGCTGGTTGAAAAGCGAGTGGTCGAGTAAGTTCCAGCCGCAGTGGGCGAGCTACTCGGCGACTGACCGGGCGGGGCGCTCGCTCATATTGATGCAGTCCGCACTCGATAGTCTTGAGAAAGCGCTTCTGGGTCTGTGGGATGACATCAAAAGCCTGTTCGAACTATTAGCCGACCCCTATAAAAATGTGGAGAAACTTCTTCATTACCTGAGTGAAGAAGAAGTCAAAAAACTCTACTCAGCATCGAAAGAAGCCATTGCCACCGGACTGCTGATTCTCAGCGACGAACCGCTGATGTTCATCTACCTCTCAGCCATTATCGCGTGGGTGGGCATGCTGCCGCCGCAAGTCTGTGTGGAAGTAATTACGGCCATCGGTGCTTCCTTTCTGATCAACGTGGTGCTGGGGATCTGCCTATCTGGCGGTCTCGGGCTGGCGATTCGTGTTGGTACAAAAACCTTGGCCAAGGTCCAATCTGGCACAGCGGTAAAAATGCTAGAGGAGCTCGCGGAAAAACTCTTGGCCGCGAGTAAGGGACACGCCTTGAAGGCTCACGGCGAAACCGTGAAACCACTGTTGGCCAGTGCGCAAGGCGTACCGATGGATGCCGCCAAAAAGGCTGCATTGAAAATCGAGCAAGCCACCGCAGCAACAGCAAAAGGTCCGGTGCCGATCACCAGCGACACACCTGCCTTGTTGGAAAAAAACGCCTCGGCATTTGCTCGAAAAAAAGCAGAAAAACAATTCGTCTTGGAGCCAAAGGAAAAGGTCAGCGATGCTCCGACCCAGTCAAAAACGCCCGACGAAAAGAGCTCAACCTGCGCCAAGAAAACCTGCACCAACAATTGCCCGGTTTCCATGGTTACCGGTGAAGAGCTACTGACGCTGACCGATGGTCAGCTCGACGGACTGCTACCTTTCGAGTGGACTCGCCTTTACCGCACCAGCGCTGCGGAAATTGATTGCGGCCTCGGTTACGGCTGGAGTCATGCACTTGCCCAGCGGGTGGACGTTAAAGATGAAGAGGTGGTCTGGACCGACCACGAAAACCGTATCACCACGTTCCCGTTACCGAGTGTGCAGCGTCCGGCGATCACCAACAGTCTGTCGGAAGCAGCGATTTTCCTTGGTGATGATCCCTCTGAACTGATCCTCACCCAGGCCGGAGAACGTGCCCAGTTCTACCACTTTCGCTACAACAGCAAGGGCGCCACGCTGATCGCCATCAGCGACAACTACGGCAATCGGCTGCACATTACCCGTGACATTCACGGGCGAATCAAGCGCGTCGATAACGGTGGCGGTCGTGCCCTTCTCGTGCGATACGACCGCAAGCACATCGTCGCCATCGACTACCAGCAGTTCATCCCGGCTGACAATCTGGAAGACGCCTGGAGCACCATCCAGACCCTAGTCACCTACAGTTACGACGCCCAACACCGCCTGATCGAAGCCAAAAACGCCGCCGGCGAAGCCGAGCGTTATGCCTACAACGACCAGAACGTCATTCTTGAGCGGCAACTCGCCGGTGGCGCCAGTTTCTACTGGGAATGGGAAAAAGAAGGTAAATCGGCGCGATGCATCCATCACTGGGCAAGCTTCTCGCAAATGGACGCGCATTACGCCTGGGATGACAAAGGCAGCGTCACAGTTACCAATGCTGACGGCAGCGAAGAGGTCTACACCCACGACGATAAGGCGCGACTGGTCGCCAAGGTTGATCCGGACGGTGCGGAGCACCTCAAGGCCTACGACGACAAAGGCCGCCTGATCGCCGAGAAAGATCCACTCGGCGCTGTCACCGAATACCAATACAACGAAGCAGGCCGACTGATCGCGGTTATTCCACCCGAAGACACCCCGACCTCTTATGAGTATTACCACGGCTACGTCCGTGTGGTGAATCGTGGCCCGGCGAAGTGGATATATTGGCGCAACGACCAAGGCGATATCACCGAACAAATCGACCCGGATGGTAATTCAACCCACTACAACTATGACCGCCAGGGCCGTCTTCTAGAAATCCGTCATCCGGATGGCAGCCGTCATCAACTGGGATGGAACAATCTCGGCCAACTGCTCGAAGAACAGTTGCCCGATGGTGGCCAGCGCAAGTACCGCTACGACGCGTTGGGCCGACAGATCACCCGTCAAGACGAAAGCGGCGCAATCACCCAATACCAATGGGATGCTGCCAACCGACTCGCGCAAATCACCCTGCCCGGTGGCGCTACGCGCGCGTTCACTTACAACCCATACGGCCGCGTCACCGCCGAACGCGATGAACTGGGCCGAGTCACCCGCTACGAATATGCCGATAACCTGCACTTGGTCAGCCGCCGCATCAACCCGGATGGCAGCCAACTGCGCTATCGCTACGACAACGCACGTCTGCTGCTCAGCGAGATCGAAAACGAACGTGGCGAGCAGTATCACCTCGACTACTACCCGAACGGCCTCATCCAGCAGGAAACCGGCTTCGACGGTCGTCGCACGGCTTATGAATACGACCTCAATGGTCAGTTGCTGAAGAAAACCGAGTTCGGCGACGACGGTAGCGAACTGATTACCGAGTACCAGCGCGATGCCGCTGGCCGCCTGCTGGTGAAAACCCTGGCCGATGGCGAGGAAATTCACTACAGCTACGACGCCCTCGGGCGCCTGGTGAACGTCGATGACGGAAACTGGCCGCTGGCCTACGAATACGACCTGCAAGACCGCCTGATCACCGAGCACCAAGGTTGGGGAACCCTGCGTTACGAGTACGACACCGTAGGCCAACTGAAACACTGCCGCCTCCCAGACGGCAGCAAGCTTGATTATCGCCACCAACGAGGCGGTCAACTGAGCAGCATCGACCTCAACGGTTCGCGCCTGACCACCCACCAGTTCAGCGCAGGTCGCGAACAGCAGCGTCAACAGGGTCTGTTGCTCAGCCAATACCAATACGATGAACAAGGCCGCCTGCAAGCTCATAGCGTCAACCAGCAGGATCGCAACCTGTTCCAGCGTCGCTACGCTTACGATGCCAACGGTAACCTCGCCGGCATCGATGACAGCCGAAAAGGCAATCGTAGCTATCATTACGACCCGCTCGACCGGCTGATCAACGTTCGTGGCACCACGCCGGAAAGTTTCGCCCATGACCCGGCAGGCAACCTGCTCGGCCAAGGTGATCAGCAGGCTGCAAGCCTGGCCAACGTCAAAGGTAACCGCCTGCTGATGCAGGGTGATCGACATTACGACTACGACGCCTATGGCAATTTGAGCCGTGAGCGCCGCGGCACCGGGCAAAAGCTCGTCACCGAATACCGCTACGACTGCCAACACCGCCTCATCGGTGTCAGCCTCCCCAGCGGCAGCATCGCAAGCTACAAGTACGACGCCTTCGGCCGCCGTATCGCCAAAACCGTCGACAGCCAAACCACAGAGTTCCTGTGGCAAGGCGAACGCCTCATCGCCGAAAGCGCCAACAACCGCTATCGCAGCTACATCTACGAGCCGGGCTCCTTCCGGCCCTTGGCGATGCTCGATGGCGAAGGCCCGCTCAAAGCCGAGCCGTTCTACTACCAACTCGACCACCTCGGTACCCCACAAGAACTCACCGACTACAGCGGCGAGATCATGTGGTCGGCGAAATACCGCGCCTACGGCAACCTCGCCACCCTTGATGTGGCGGAAATTGATAACCCGCTGCGCTTCCAGGGCCAGTACTTCGATGCTGAGACGGGCTTACATTACAACCGGCATCGCTACTACAATCCTGGCACCGGGCGGTATCTGACGCCAGATCCAATCAAGCTAGCGGGTGGATTGAACAACTACAGATATGTACCCAATCCAACAGGTTGGGTCGATCCTTTAGGTTTGGAAACAATACCAGTAGTCTGTCCCGGCGGCCCAAACTGTACTCCTAAAACAAAGTCCTTAGAGGAATTGGTTCCCGGCGGTAGCATTCCAAGTGTCAAAGATGGCGCATTTAATAAGTGGTTCAATGAGTTGACTCCAGACGAATTTGATACGGTTTGGTCCAACAAAACCTATCAGGACTCCATTAAAGCCAGGTTGAGGTACCCAGGTGGAATGCACGAATGGCACATGGTTTCGAGAGCGGATACATTCAAGCGCTGGGGAGTGAATGCAGAACAAATTTATGAGCTACGGTCCGCAATTTCAGATGTGAAATTTGTCAATCCTGCTGGGCACCATGGCGGTAAAGGCTCGACGAAAGCGCATAATGAAATCCTAGACATTATCGACAACTCCAAAGATCACAGTGAATTCCGAAAAGGCCTAAATGAGTGGGCTGGACGGCGATTGGAAGGCGGTGCCGATGCTCTACCTTCAGGACTAAAAAATTGAGGAAACAAAAAATGGGCTCGAAAAAAATCGTTTCTATTTGGACGGCAAACACCGATTGGGAACCGTCTACTCTTCGAGATGTGATGAGCTCAGAGTATTCTGACGACGGAGACTTTCTTGGCTCTGAGTTCAGTAAGGCTTTCTCACTTGGTTTTGTTGACGATGACACTGTCGAAGCAGATAAAATCGAGCCAACCAATTCTCTAATTAATGCAATTGACGGATGCTCATACGACCTTGACATCGCGTCTGACATGAAAAATAAAAACACTCCTCTGACCGATGCGCCTATAGACACCATAGTTGCAATCTACGACTACTCCTTCTCGGGCACTCCCCAAAACACTAAAATCAGAAATAATCTATTTACATACCGAGGAAGCTTTGAATACCAAGACTAAACTCTCAGAGACTAGAGAGTAAGGGATAAATATATTTCTGCATTCTAAAATAAATCTATCCCTGGGAAATCCTTGATGTTAATCCGGAGACTTCGACTCGTATACCAGGAAACCGATGAAAGTGAAAATTGACAAGAGCCTCTAACTAGAGGTAATAGATCTTATTGTCGCACTGGTTATTGGTGATCTTGATAAAATTTCCGGCAAAAACTAGTATGGAATACTCAACGAACCGGATATTAATGCAAGAATCTCCGAGTACGGCAATACATTGGCATTACCTCCAGCGTCTTTCGTAGAAAAGATAGATAATTATGAGTACAAGGATGGCTCTGGCTTAGCCCTCGATACACCTCTGTGGACAAAGGAGGAAGGAATGAGCGACCTGACTCTTTCCCTTGTGTTGATATACAGCAAAAAGGGGACCAGCAAAAAGGGGACAGATTTATTTTCACTAGAGAAAATAAATCTGTCCCCATTTTCCTATTTTTCATTTAGGAAAATAAATCTGTCCCCTTTTTCAACATGGAAAAAGGACCGGAGTTCTGCCCTGGTAAAGCACCCTACGAGGGTCGCCACACCTTCGATAAAGAACGACAAGACATGCACGAGGAATACCAGCACAACGAACGTTCCGCATTAGGAGTTGGTTGGTGGTACCTGACACACATGATCACTTGGTGGCGCTTTCCATACTGGGTGGCGGAGTGGGACCATCGTTTCAGTATGAAGTCTCTACCTGATTCCATTGCTGAGTGGTCCAAACCTCTTCCGTCTGAACAATGGGCCAAGCCAAGCCCAGCGCTTAAAGAACAAAGCTCGAAAATCGAAAAAGCCTTTGCTCAAGGGCAGGATTTTATGACGTACTTCAAGGCAAACCTAAACGAAAGCAAGGCAGAAGAATCAACAAATAGCTGAGCTATATGATTGCCAAAAATCAGGTGGCCCGATAACCGTTAGATCAAGCAAAAAGGGGACAGATTTATTTTCACTAGAGAAAATAAATCTGTCCCCATTTTCACCATTTTCACGCAACACCCGAAAGCCAAATGGAACGACCTTTGGCTGCAGACCGAAGTCCTGCACGAAGGCAAACAGCCGCAGGTGCTGGAAGAATCGCTCACCAGCGACACCACCAGCCTCAAGGGGCGATTTCCACCAGGGTTATCGCAACCGCTTCCAGGCCACCCCATCGGACGTGCCGAACCGTCCGCCGCTGACGCAAAAGAAACCGCGCATCCTCGGCAGCCAAAGCGCCGTGGTCACCGGGCCCAAGGGTGAAGAGATCCACTGCGATCAGTACGGCCGCGTCAAAGTGCAATTCCACTGGGACCGCGAAGGCCAGGCTGACGACAAGACCAGCTGCTGGCTGCGCGTCTTTTTTAGTTTTTGAAGCCGTTGTTCGAATGAAAGCATTTGTAAATCTTTGGTTTTTATATCGTATTCTTTTCAATGCGGTTAAGCGTGCCGGGTTCACCGTAATCGAATTCTCGGACCAGCGCGCATTTTTCGGTTATTGGTCGTTGACTGTCGAAGGCCATGGAGCAACCTATCTGATCGTCAATGAAGGACACAATGGTTGGATGATTTGTTATCGAGCTAGTGCGGCGGGAACAATTACAGAGCTGGACAAGAGAGAATCGGCTTGGATGGACGATACCGATAAGCCAGCCCAATGTCTGACTTGGCTCTCTGACTTTCCGTAACCACAAAACGCCAAGATCCCGAAAAATCAGGAAAGTTAGACAGTCACCACTCGCAGTACATCTACCCTATAAATCAAACAAGCAGGGCCTCTCATGAATAAACACCAGATCAGTCTTTCAAACGGCTGGATTGCAGAGTTCGAGAATCAGGGGGAATTTCGCATGTCAGCTGAAGGCTGGAATCTGGTTCTGCAGGGACCGGATCAGCGCAAAATCCAGTACTTCAGAGACAAGATCATTGTCGTCAACGATGACGATGGTGCTCAGGCGAAAACATGCATTCGACTCTCAAACGATGGTGTTTTCGGCTATTTGAGCACTGGGCTGGATCAAGGATGGGTGATTGACTTTGCGCGAGGTATGATCGCTCCGCACAGGGTAAGCATCTCCCACAGCCATGACGGATACGATGAAAGCATCTCGATGTACGAACAACCTGCCTTCAAACGTGCACGCGAGTATATAAGTGTTAAAGGCAAGTACATTTATCTGACCTTCCCCCTCACTAAAGATGAAGATTTCCCTAAGGTATGGGAGGAATATCTGCGGATTCGGAAACGGCAACTGGATGAGCTTTACTTCAGGAATTGATCCGGGTGTACTGGCTCAACCCTATCGACCCGTGCTTCAGTAATCCCCAAAGCTCTATTGTCTTCAAAAAAAACGGGCAATTTTGAGATCACCCGTTTTTCATCCATTCACCACCAACAAACTCTCCCCAACCTCATACTTAACAACCACCCAATTCCTATAAAGCCGCTCATTCCCCAACACCTCACTCCCCTGCCCTTTACTCCGCACCTCCCGCCAAATCTCATTCCCCCGAAACACCCGCCCACCCTCGCGCAAAAACCGATGCCCAACCTGATAAATGTGATACCAAAACCCCCGCATCCGATCACACAACAATTCCCCTTCCAACTGCTGCTCGCCCACGTTCAACTTCAACTTCAACTTCAACTGAAAATGCCGATCCGTCGGGTTATGCAATACCAGATCAACGTAGTTATAAAAAATCGCCGCCCCTGAACCGAATGGCAGTACCCGACCTTCATCAGGAAACCGATCGAAGCTGTGGTTTGACCGCTCCACCACTAAAAGCGGCGACTGAATGGCTACCAAATGACAGGTCCATACCTTCGACGTAACCGCGTTTGCGGGTCAGTCGGCCGACCGGGCGGCAGAGGGAAAAGTATTCACCCGATGCGATGACTATGCCGTAATTGATGACACGGCCTGTTTGAGGTTGATGACTTTGTTGTGTTGCAGCGCAAAATATCGGAGTTGCCGAGTTTACGAGTCAGCTTGGAGGTGTGTTTGAGGTAGCGAAACGGCAAGCGGGATTCGGCGTTGATGTATTGCTGCAGGTGCGTATCGCACCCGGGAGGTGTTCGCCCAGTGTAATGGCCTCGGCAATCCATGCACTGGTAAAGAGCCTTGCCACTGGGCGAACGGGACGTATTTTAATGGAAGTTGGCGAAGTTGTCCGCATACATAATCATGAAATTTATCGATACAACATTAATTAAATGTCATCTTAAATATTATTTGTACGACAACAAAAACTCACCAGTTCGACCATTAAAACTGATTGTTCTTATACAAAAAAACTGTACGAGAACAATCAATATATAGAGCTAATACTCAACTTCAGTGTTTGCTGGTCACTGTGAGGATATCGGTGTAGGTCACGACGACACTCTGTCCAACTTTCAGGTCTTTCAATTTTGCTTGAACTTCGGGTCGTAAAACGTCGATGGTCTTGGACTGGCCAGCAGGATTTTCAAAGGTCAGCTGGTTTTTCTTCAAGTCGATTTTGGTGATTTTCAGCTGAACCTGCACCTGACGGTAGGCTTCGCCGCCCGGGTTGTCGCTGCCGGGGGCGGCACGGACTTCGCCGGTGCGCTCGATGGTGCCTGGCAAACCTTTGTCGACATCGGTGTCGAGGTGGGCGGCGACGGAACTGGTGACCTTGATGTCGACTTGATCGCCGACTTTCAGATTACCGAGGTTTTTCGCCTTATCGGTCAGCTGTACATGGACCTGACGACCTTCCGGCCCTTCCAGGACAACCCGGTGATTAGCCGCGTCGACCGAGACGACTTTGGTGGTGACTTGATCCGCTTCCACAACGGCAGACAGCGGAATATCCGCAGCCATGGCGCCAAGACTGGCGGCAGACAGCAAGGTAGCGAGGGTGATGGCTTTCGTCAGTGCGTGGAGTTTCATAAGCATACTTTCCCTGTGATTGGGTGGCAGCAGACGGCTCTGGCCCGAGGGTCAGCGCCGACTGTGCAACTCAGCATAGACGCAGTTCAGGGATTTTTTGCAGTTTCTTGCGCGGTGGATTCACCGCTTTGCGTGCCCTTGCCGCTTTCCTTGCGCCGGGTCGGATCGGTGGGGCGCAGGGCATCGTTGTCGCGTTCGACTTCGCCGGGTGGTCGCGGTTCGTCAGGGTGTTCGGCGGTGTCGGGGGATTGGGGTTTCATGGTGGTACTCCTCAGGCTTCGGGATCATCGACTTCTTGTGCAACGTTCACCGCGGGCGAGTCTTTGTGGGATTGCTCGGCCTTGGCCTTCAAGGTCTGCCACTGTTCCAGGTCAATGGCGCCCTGCCCCAGCAAGTCGTCGGCCACCCGCAGCAGTTCGCTGTAGTGGGCGTCGGGGGATTGCTGCCAGTAGGCCTTGTCTTCAAACAGGCGCTGCCAGGCATCGAGGTCAGGTGGCTTGAGGTCTTCGCTCATGACGGGCTCCATTGAATGGGCTTGTTAACTTAGGAGGCCGTCGCCGAACCGAGAGTTCCGACTCAATACCCGGTCATTTCCAGATAACCCGTGCCACCTTTGAATTGCACGGGGCCTTCCCAGTAAGGAATGCGCAAATCCATCCAGGCGTTGGGATTGAGGGCGGTGATGGAGATGTCGAGATGTTTGGCCGGGATTTTGATCGCCCAGCGCACCGGCATTTCACGCCCGGCGACTTTGGCGGTGTCTTGCGGTGTGAGGCTGATGTCCGAGGCGTGCAATGACTGAGCCTGGCCTTGAGCATCGATCCACGTGCCTGTGAGGTAAGGCGCGCCGTCCTTTTGCCGCATGCGATAAAGCATGACCTGTTCGCCGCTGTCCAGGTGCAGCGAAAACCAGTCCCATCCTGTCTGGTTCGCAGTCAGTGGCTGACTGCTCCACTCGCGATCGAGCCAGGCCGGACCGCTGACCTGATAAGTCTTGCCGTCGATTTCCAGCGCGCCGCTGGCCTGGAAAAACGGTTGGCTGTAGTAATACGACGCCTGCCCTTGTTCGGATTTCTGACTGAAACCCTTGTCACCCTGAAGCACCAGCGGGCGGGTGGACGTTAGCCGCAGTTGGTAGCTGAAGCCCTTGTCCCGCGCGCTGAGTTGCAGGTCCGCCAAGGCATCGGCCCCCTGACTGCTGAAGCGCCAATCGTCGATCCAGGCATTGAACGGTGCGAGACTCACCCCCGCCTGACCCACGCCACCACGGGCGTAACGTTCGGCCGCGTGATGGGCCGTTGCCGACGTCACGGCTGCGTGCCCCAGCCAAATGGTCTGATTGCCCCAACCCGACTGCTCCGGGACAGCTTTCAACGCGCTGCGAAACAACGTCCATTGCACGCCGAACTCGCGGCCCTGATCGTCCTTGAGATTGGCAGTGACGTACCACCATTCGATGCGAAAGCCATCGTGAGGACCGTGATCTGCCGGGAAGCTGAATTCTCGCCCGGGCACTACCGGTGTGAATACGGAGGCGTCACCACCCAGACCTGCGAAGCCTTTCTCGTCAGGCGCGGGGTTGTCGCAGCCGCTCAACAAAACCAATAGCAACACGCCGACCTTAATCCTCATGCGCAAACGTCCTCAGCAGGTCTGCCGGTTGTGTGCGGTACAGCGAATACAGCGGCCACGCCGACGCCAGTAACGTTGCGAGCAACGCCAGCCCCATCAATTGCAGCAGCTGCAACGGAAACACCCGCAACGGCAATCGCCAGCCAAACGCTTGCACGTTGATCACCGTGTCCAGGCACCACGCCAACGCGATCCCCAACGGCAATGCCAGCACCAGCGTCAGCGTCGCCAGCAGCCAGGTTTGTCCGAGGTTGAGCAGCATCAATTGCCGGCGCGTCACGCCCAGCGCCCACAGCGGCGCGAGTTGGCCGAGGCGGCTCTGGCTTTGGGTCAGCAGGCTGATGAACAACGCCACACCGGCGACGGCCAGGGTCAGGCTGTTGAGCGCGGCGGTGGCGGCGAAGGTGCGTTCGAACACTTGCGTGGACCAGCCCTTGAGGCGCGCCTGATCGACGATACGACTGTCGTCCAGGGTAAAACGGCTTTGCAGCGTTTTGAGGAATGGCGCAATCAACGCGGGCTCGATGCGCAGGTTGAAACGATTGGGCGTGAGCTGCGGCCACCCGCGCAGCAAATGGTTGGCGTTCACCAGAAGGTGCCCCTTGGGATTGCCGTAGTCGGCGTAAATCCCGACGATCCGAGGTGACCACGGGCCGCCCGGTGTGGGGATGGTCAAATGATCGCCGAGCCGCACCTTCAACCGGCGGGCCAGTTGTTCGCTGAGCATCAGCGCATCGTCCTTGGCCAAACGGTCCCAGGGATTGTCGCCCAAGGCTTCCAGCAGCGGCCAATGCTGGCGATAGGTCGGGTGATCGATCACGCCGAAGATATCCGCCGGCCAGCCTTGCAGCTGGATCGATACCTGCCAGTTGGGCAGCACGGCAGTCAATGAAGGTTGCTGTTTGAGCCAGCTGTGCAGCTCTCGGGACTGGGCCGGGTTTTGCGGATTGACGTAAAGTTCGGCGGTCAGGCGTTGTTCGAGCCAGTCGTTGAAGGTCTGGCGAAAACCGGCGGTCATGCTGCCGGCACCGATGTTCGCCGCCAGCGCCAACAGCAGCGCCATCAGCGCCAGGCTCAGCGCCGGCAGTTGCTGACGGCAGTCGGCGAGAAACCATTGGCCGAGCACCGAATGACTGCGGCTCAGTGCCAGGTTCAAGACCAGATTCAGCACCACCGGCAAGGCCAGTGCGGCCCCGATCAGCAGAGCTGCCATCAGCACAAAACCACTGGCCAGGCTGTCCCCCCGGAACAAGGCGATAAGCGCGATGACAACGGCCAGTGCCGCGACCCAACCCTGACGCCGTAACCAGCGCGCGTGAGCCTGATGCCAGGCTTGCGGGTCGGCCAGGGCCAGCAACGGCAGGCGCGCCGCCCGCAGCAGACTGTTGGCCCCGGCCAGCAGCGCACCCAGCAGGCTCAAGCCCACCCCGCTGAACCACCACCACGGACTGAGGCTCAACTGCCCCGCCACTTCGGCGCCGTACAAACCGCGCAGACTGGCGGCCACGTCCGGCAACAACACGCTGGCCAGCAGGTAGCCGCTGGCGACGCCGGCAATACCGCCGATCATCGCCAGTGCTCCGAGTTCAACCACCAGACAGGTGATCAGCATTTGTGCGCTGACCCCACAGGCGCGCAGGGTTCTGAGCAAGCCTCGACGTTGCTCCAGCGCCAGCCCGATTGCGGCGTGAACGATGAACAGGCCGACCACGAAGGACAGAAAACCCAAGGCATCGAGGTTCAAGTGAAAGCTTTCCGTCAGCCGCGAGAGATTGTTTTCTTCACCGCTGGTTTTGAGCTGCAACTGGCCTTTGTATTGATCGGGCAGTGCGGCGCTGAAATCCTTGGGCAACAACAGGCGTGACAGTTGCTCCGGCAGGCCGAGAATCTGCTGGGCGAAGCCGATGTCCACCAGCAACATGCCGGGGGCCATATCGGTTTGGACGTGCAGCGGTGGCAGAATCTCGCCATTAGAGCTCACTGGCCGCTCACCTTCGTGCAGACCCAACGTCTGCAAGGTCTGCGGTGAGATCCAGGTGCGGCCCGGCGGGGTGAAAAATTCGACAATCTGCTCGATCGCCAGCGACCGCCCTGCCACCGCCGAGCCGGCCGGCAGCGACACCGGTTCGATGCCCATCAGCTGCAGACGTTGCTCCTCATGGCCCTTGAGCGTCACCCGCCCTTGCAGCACGGGCGAGACCGGCCAGCCCGCGCGACGCAGGTCGACAAACACTTGCTGAGAAAAGGTCGCGCCACTGGGCGCACTGAGGCTGGCCTGCGGTTCACCGCCAATCAACTGACTGGCTCGCGCATAACTTTCACGCGCCTGGCTGTTCAGCGCCTCTACACCGGTCAGCAGGCTGGTGGCGAGCCAGAGCCCGGTCAGCACACTGAAAAATTGCACCGGGTGCTGCCACCAATGGCTGAGCAACGCCCGCAGCGTTTCGCGAAAGACGCGCACCTCAGTGTTCGCCCGCGCCAGCCAGACGGCCGCGATGCAGCACCACCTTCTCCGCCAGCCGTGCGGCAACGCGATGACTATGCGTGACCATCAACAAGGTGGTCGGACTGTCGTCGAGCAATTCCAGTAGCAACTTCAACACTTCATCGCTGGTGGCTTCATCGAGGCTGCCGGTGGGCTCGTCGGCCAGCAACAATTTGGGCTTCGACGCCAGGGCGCGGCCCAAAGCGACTCGCTGCTGTTGCCCACCGGAGAGCTGCTCCGGGTAACGCCGCAGCAAATCACTCAAGCCCAGCCGCTGCACCAGGTGCGCCTGCCAGCGCGGATCGTGCCGCCCGGCCAGGCGTGCCTGAAAAGCCAGATTGTCCTCGACCCGCAAGCTGCCGATCAGGTTGAACTGCTGGAACACCAGGCCGATTTCAGTCCGTCGCCAGTTCGCCAGCTGCCCTTCGTTCATCTGGTCCAGCCGATGCTCGCCGCTTTGAATGCTGCCGCGATCGACCTTGTCGAGGCCGGCGATCAAGTGCAGCAAGGTGCTCTTGCCACTGCCCGACTCACCCATCAGCGCCAGGCTGCTGCCGGGTTTCAATGTCAGGTCGACACCTTGCAGCACCGGCAAAGGACCTTGCGGAGTGGCGTAGCTTTTGAAGACGCCGTGCACTTGAAGCATGAGAGGGGCTCGCTGAAGTCAGAGCGCCTAGGATAGCCGAGAGTACATCCGAAAACTTCTCTCTGATCTGGCTGACGCCATCGCGAGCAGGCTCACTCCCACAGGGGACTTGTGAACGACACACACCCCTGCAGGAGCGAGCCTGCTCGCGATGAGGCCGGATCAGTCAACCAAAAACCTCACTGCCCCACCGCAACATTTGTAGGCGCCTGCGAAGGCGTCACAATGCTGTTCAGATCAATATACTTCCACTCAGGCTTCGCCCCCAGCCGCGCATTGAACCGATAGTTGAACGTAAAGTCGTCTGCCGTCGGCACACTCAACGGCTTGCCATAAACCGCCTCGATCCCCGCCAGGTCATAGCCCATCAACTGCAACAATGTCGGGAAGATGTTGTAGTGACTCGACCGATCCTTGTTTGCGGCCAGCGCTTTCTGCCAATCCAGCGTGCGCAACTGATCCCCTTGAATCACCACCAGCGGCACCAAGCCCTCCTCCGCCACCGGATCACCGCCGCAGTGCAAATTCAACCCGGGATTGCCCCGTTCATGCAGGTCCTGCCCATGGTCCGAGGTGTAGATCAGCAGCGCATTGCTCATGTCTGCCTGGGCAAACACCCGTGAGAAAAACTCTCCGACGTTCCACAGCAAGGTGTTCTTGTAGGCGTTGCGGTAGAGCACCCAGTCATCCGGCTGACCGTTGAAACCATCGCGCTTGCCGGTGTCCGCGATCTCGACAAACTGCCCCCGAGGCAAGGTCGGACGATAGGCCATGAACGCATCCGGGTACTTGTCATGCACCGGAAAATGCGCGCCCACCTTGTTGATCACCACCAGCTCGGGCTTGCCGTCGTTGAGCAGGTCGATCAGTTTCGCCGCGGCCGCCATGTCGCGATCACGCACGCTGGCCTGGTCGAATTGCACAAACTCGTCGATGTCCTTTTTCTCGGCGTCGTTCATCAGGTTCTGCAAGTTGCCCCCGGTGCGCTGGGCATCGATGTAGACGGTGCGCAGGCCGGCCTTCTTCGCGTACTGCCAGATCGACGGCATCGTGCTGTTGATGCGCATGTAGTCGGCGCGGGTGCCGCCGTACCGAAGGGTGATGTTGGTGTCGGCACTGCAATTGGCAATGGACGCGGCGTAACCGTAATTGAAGATCGCGACGCCCGGGCGCGGTTCCTTGAGGTTGCTGTGCACACCGAACGGGGCGTTGATGTCCAGGTAGTTGCCGGAAATGCTTTCGTCGATGATCAGAACGATGTCGTGCCCCGGCGGCGCGTCGTTGCGCGCCAGGCTCACAGGCTCGCGTGGGCCGACGGTGTTGTGCAGGGCTTCATAGGTGAACAGGTTCAAGTAGGCCAGCGGCGTGTACATGATCGGCAGGCCACGGGCGCCTTCGCCGGCTCGCACGAACAACACCGCACTGAGCAGCAGCACTCCGAGCACCGGCGCCGCCACCAGCAACGCACCGGGCAGCGGCATTCGCCGACGCGGTTTGAGCCCGATACCGAACAACAGCAGCAAGCCGCCGACCACCCCGCTGATGATCGCGTCGCGGTACTGGTACGCCGCCTCCTGAATGAACCCGCCGGAATACACCAGCGACACGAAGCTGCTGTAGGTCAGGTAGTCGGCCGTGACGCGGGTATAGACATCGAAAAACACGGCAGACACAAACATCATCAGAGCTAATAGATGACGGATCAGCGTCTGGCGAATGTACGCGGTCATAAAAAGCGCCACGGTCAGCGCGATAAACATCCCGCCAAACAGCAGCACCGGCAAACCCATTCCCAACGCGCTCAGGCGCTCCAGGTAATAGTCGTAATTTTTGAATAAGTAGAGAACTAAGAGCAGTTCTTTGAGATATCGAATCATAGTATTTCCGATGCTCGCGGCCGTCCGTTGGCCAATAGATTGTCAGCCATTTTTTGACACTAGCACCGGGCCATCAAAGCGCAAGAAATGTCGGGTTTTTACACAAAGCGTCAAAAAAACGTTGACTCAAATCTGACACACCTGACCGGCTACAACCCTTGTGTTTCAAGCCCTACGACCGTTTATCGTTTTCTTCGAATTGTGAAAAACCCGTCAAAACCGCGGCAAATCCAGCAGTGGCAAGCACTTGATGGCAAAACGCCCCAAAAATGGGGCTGTTATAGCTGCGCAACATGTCATTTTGCTGACACGTTTTCCCAACGCTGGGCTATACCCCTTTTGACAGTCTTATTTCAGTTCTTTCAACCGTCTTACGAGGCACGCCAATATGGACGTGAGCGTATTTGGTACGGGCTACGTCGGCCTGATACAAGCAGCGGCACTGGCCGATGTCGGACATCGTGTCTCTTATGTGTCGACATCGATCCCAACAAGATCAAGCAACTGCAACAGGCAGTGCCGCCGATCAGCGAACCGGGGTTATCCGGCACGCTGGAAGAGAACATCAAGGCCGGCCGTCTGCTGTTCACGACCCAGGCCAGCGATGCGGTCGAACACGCCGAGCTGATTTTCATCGCCGTCGGCACGCCCGCCGATGAAGACGGGTCGGCCGACCTCAGTCACGTACTGAATGTGGCCCGCCAGATCGCCAGTTACATGGAGGCCGATCGCACCCTGATCATCAAGTCCACCGTGCCGGTCGGCACCGCGGACCAGGTGGCCGCCACCGCCCACGAAGAACTGCTTCGTCGCGGCAAGAGCACCCTCAATGTGCGGGTGGTCTCCAACCCCGAGTTTCTCAAGGAAGGCAGCGCCCTCGCCGATTGCATGCGCCCGGACCGGATCATCGTCGGCACCGACGACGAGGAAGCCCGCGGTCAGCTCAGCGAGCTCTACGCGCCGTTCTGCCGCAACCATGAAAAGCTCATGTTCATGGACAACCGCAGCGCCGAGCTGACCAAATACGCAGCCAACGCGATGCTCGCCACGCGCATCAGCTTCATGAACGAACTGGCGAACCTCACCGAGCTGCTGGGGGCCGATATCGAAGCGGTTCGCAAAGGCATCGGTTCGGACCCACGCATCGGTTACCACTTCATCTACCCAGGTTGCGGTTTCGGTGGCTCGTGCTTCCCCAAGGATCTGCGCGCCCTGCTGCATACCGCCGAACACAACGGCATGCCGCTGCGCTTGCTGCGTAGCGTCACCGACGTCAACGACAGCCAGCGCCACATTCTTTTCAGCAAACTGAAATCACAATTCCCCGATGGGCTGGCCGGCAAATCCATCGCGATCTGGGGCCTGGCGTTCAAGCCCAACACCGATGACATGCGCGAAGCCCCCAGCCGTTACCTGATGGATGCGTTATGGGCTGAAGGCGCGAGCGTGCAGGCCTATGACCCGGAAGCCATGTCCGAATGCCGACGCATCTACGGCTACCGCAATGACCTGCACCTGTGCGCCACCCGCGACGACACGCTGGAGGACGCCGACGCCTTGGTGATCTGCACCGAGTGGAAAAACTTCCGCGTGGTCGACTTTGAATTGCTGGCAAGCAAACTGCGTTCGCGGGTGATCGTCGACGGTCGCAACCTCTACAACCCGGAACAGGTGGCGGCCGCCGGTTTGCACTACAGCGGCATCGGCCTGCGGCACATCGTTCCCGAGGCGCCGCGGCCATGAAGATTCTCGTCACCGGAGCGGCCGGTTTCATTGGTGCCCATTGCGTGTTGCGGTTGATCCGTGACGGGCACCAGGTGGTCGGCCTCGACAATTTCAATGATTACTACGACCCGCAACTCAAACACGACCGCGTGAATTGGGTGCAGGAGCAGGTTGGCGCTTTCCAGCTCGCGACGGTTGACCTGGCCGACGGTCCTGCCATCGAGGCCCTGTTTGTCCGTGAAAAGCCCGAGGTGGTGATTCACCTCGCGGCCCAGGCCGGGGTGCGTTACTCCCTGGAGAACCCACGGGCTTACCTCGACAGCAATTTGAGCGGGTTCCTCAACATTCTCGAAAGCTGCCGCAACCACCCGGTCAAGCACCTGGTCTATGCCTCGTCCAGTTCGGTGTATGGCGCGAACCAGCACACGCCTTACTCGGTGAAGGACGGCGTCAACCATCCGCTGTCGCTGTACGCCGCGACCAAGAAAGCCAACGAGCTGATGGCCCACAGCTACAGCCACCTGTTCGGCATTCCCTGCACCGGCCTGCGTTTTTTCACCGTGTACGGGCCCTGGGGTCGGCCGGACATGTCGCCGATCCAGTTCGCCCGGGCGATTGCCGAAGGGCAGCCACTGAAGTTGTTCAACTACGGCGAACACCAGCGCGATTTCACCTACATCGACGACATCATCGAGAGCATCGCACGCCTGATCGACCGTCCACCGCAAGCCAACGCCGAATGGGACCGTGAACAACCGGACCCGGCCAGCAGCATGGCGCCGTGGCGGATCTTCAACATCGGCGGCCAGCACCCGGTGGAACTCAAGGATTACCTGGCGCTGCTGGAAAAACACCTTGGACAAAAAGCCCTCGTCGAGTTGCTGCCACTGCAGCCGGGCGACGTGCTCAACACCTGCGCCGATGCCAGCGACCTGGCTCGGGCAACCGGATTTCAGCCTTGTATCGAGCTGGATGAAGGACTCGGGCGCTTCATCGCCTGGTTCCGCGATTACTACCCACTGCCTATCGCCCACGCGCCGCTAGCGGCTGAACTTCAGCGGAGGATTCTATGACTGGACATGAAAAAACGGTGCCGATGCAACAGATGCGCCGAGACAAGCGCCTGGACCCGGAGCACCGAATGCGCCTCGACACCGCGATCCATATGCAGGGTCGTGGCTGGATGACCGGCCGTGACGGCGGTCGCCCCTGGACGCTGTCGCGCACCAACCGCGTGGTCGCCTGCCTCGGTGCGTTGGTGATTCTGCTGCTGATCTCGCCCATCTTGTTGGGCCTGGCACTGGCGATCAAATTCAGCAGCCCGGGACCGGTGATGTTCGTGCAGAAACGCACGGGCTACCGCGGTCGCATGTTCGGCATGTACAAGTTCCGCACCATGGTGGCCAACGCCGAGGAGCTTAAAGAGTCCCTGCGTCACCTGAACAAGCACGGAGCCGACGCGATCGATTTCAAGATCGACAAGGACCCGCGCATCACCGGCATCGGTGGTTTCCTGCGGCGCAGCAGCCTGGATGAGCTGCCAAACCTGATCAATGTGGTGATGGGCGACATGCGCCTGGTGGGCCCGCGGCCGACCTCGTTCAACGCCTACCGCTACAAGGACAATCACCTTGCACGCCTGAGCATCTACCCCGGCATGACCGGCCTGTGGCAGATCTCCGGGCGCAGCAACATCGACTTCGACCAGCGCGTTGAGTTGGACCTCAGCTATATCGCCGAGCAGAGCCTGTTGCTTGATCTGAAGATCCTGTTGAAAACCCCCTTCAAAGTATTCAGCGGCCACGGAGCGAGTTAAATGGACGGTTCATCAGCCAAAAGCCTAAGCATTGCCAACCCGAGCGAGTCCAACCTGACCTCGACCGTGCTCGATCAAGATCTGCGGATCCTATTTCTGACCGCCGCCAACCCCGGCGCCGGCACCACCACCAGTGCCCTGGCGCTGGCCAGTCAGCTGGCGAAAATGAGCAGCGGCGAAGTGTTGCTGGTCGATGCCAGTCAGTCATCGACCAACCTCACGCAACAGATGGGGCTGACCAAGGAGCGCGGTTTTCGCGACCTGCTGTTCAACACCCAGAGCCCGCCCCTGCTGCAGGACTGCGTGGTGAACGTCTCCAGCCTGCCCTTCCACATCCTGCCCAACGGCCGGTATGTGCGTGGTACCGAGCACCTGACCCCAGAACGCCTGGGCCCGTTGCTCGATCAGCTCGGCAGTCAGTATCGCTTTGTGGTGATCGACGGCGACGCGGTGTATTCCGCCGCCGACACCATGATCATCAGTACCCAGGTGGACGGCGTGATCATGGTCGTGCGCTCCGAAGACACGCGCTGGGAAGTAGCCCAGGCGGCGGTTCAGCGCTTGACCCAGGCCGGCGCGAAACTGGTCGGCAGCGTCTTCAACCGGCGCAAGTACTACATGCCGAAATGGCTCTACAAAAACCTGTGAGCAATCAGAAAAGGATGACGACATGAACGCCAAAATGCTTGTCCTGCTGTTGCTGCCGCTTGCAGGTTGCTCCAGCACTTCCGAAACCCAGAACATGCCGGTGAATATCCTCACGGCCTCACCGGCCAACGCCCAGGCCACTGACATGCCCAAGGTCGAACAGACCTTGCGGCCACAGGATGTGCTGGACGTGATCTTTCACATCAGCACCAGCGGCTCGGACGCCTACCGCATCCAGTCCGGCGACCAGATCGGCCTGAACTTCACCGCTGCCAGCCAGCTCAACGGCAATCAACTGGTGCTGCCCGATGGCACCATTGAACTGCCGGGCGCCAACACCTCGGTGAAAATTGCCGGGCTGACGTCCGAACAGGCGCGTGAGGAAATCCAGCGCGCCTACCAGCGCAAACAGCTGTTCCAGCCTAACCGCAACCAGTTGTCCGTGCAGGTCATTAGCCCCCTGAGCAACGAGTCGAACCTCAAAAGTGCCCTGAACCACCCCGCTACCGGCATGAGCCGGGAGATCACCGTGGGCACCGACGGTTACGCCAGCTTCCCGGAAATCGGCGCCGTGCCGCTGCAAGGCATGACCGTCAATCAACTGGAAACCTTCCTCAACCAACGCTACGCGAAGCTGCCGGGGCGGATGACCGTCGACGTGCTGCTGAAGTCCACGGCGGGTAACGAAATCTATGTGCTGGGCGAAGTTGGCCAACCGGGGTCCTACCCGATTCGCCGGCCAGTCTCGGTGCTTGAAGCGCTGACCCTGGCCCGTGGCAGCAACACCAAGGCGCGGCTCGACTCGGTGATGATCATGCGCCGCAATGGCAACCAGGTGCAGGCCGTGCGCTACGACGTCGAAAAGGCTTTGGCCGGCGATGCGTCGCAGATTGCGTACCTGCAACCGGACGACATGCTCTATGTGCCGAAGACCAAACTGGCGAGCGCCGGTGAGCTCGCGCGGCAACTGGCAGACGTGGTGTTGTTCCAGGGCGTGGGCTTCAGCTTCGGCTACCGCGTCGACAACAAAGACAGTGACAGCAACTAACTCTCAGGTGACCGACCATGAATCCAAAGGAAAACTACCTGCACGAGTTCTTCAGGATCTTTTTCGCCAACAAGCAGTTGGTGAAACGAGTCTTCCTGGTCTTTGCAGTGATCGCGCTGGTCCTGCCGCTGATGCTCAAACAGAGCTTCGATATCACCGCCCAGGTGATCGTGCAGTCCAAAAAACTCTCACAGGGAGACGCCACAACCTCCCTCAACCAAGAGAACGCCTCGTTCATTCCACCGTCCCTGGCGGACATGGAAACCGAGAGCAATATCCTGCGCTCGCCGGCGTTGATCCGGCAGACCATCAGCGAGTTGCGCGACAAGGGTGAGTACACGCCTACCCCTGGCGTTTTCAACAAACTGGTGACCCAGCCGTTCAAGCAGTACGTGACCACGCCGCTGCGTGAATACATGATCAACCCGATGAAAGCCACCCTGGGCCTGGAAACCGACCCGGTACGCGACACGGCGCTGGATGCCCTGACCCAACAGGCGATCGACAGTCTGAAAATCGAGACCCTGCCAGGCTCCAACGTGATCTCCATCATCTACAGCTTCGACAATCCAACCCAAGGCACCAATTTCGTTGCAGCCTTGCTGCAGAACTACCTGACGAGCCGTCAGGCACTGCAATCGATCGATTTGCCGCAGTCGTTCTACGAAACCAAGAAGAAGCAATACCAGGTGCGTCTCGATGGCCTGGAAGGCACTCGGCTGGGCTTGCTTGAAGCGGTCGGCTCGTCCGATCCGAAGGAAGAAATCACCTTCCGCCTCAATGCCATCAACACCGAGGAGCAGGCGCTCAACCTGTACCGCGATCGCCTGCTGCAAAGCCAACGCTGGCTCGACTACCTGAAAACCAGCCTGGCCGCAGCGAGCAACTCGAAACTCAACGACTACACCTTCCCCTACACCTTCACCACCACCGTGGACAATGTGGCGTTCGAGGATCGTGAGATCAAACAGATGGGTGAGGCCCTGACCACGCAGGTCAGCCGCTACATGAACGACCTGGCGATCTTCCAGCCAAGCAGCGAACCGATGTTGCTGACCCGCGAGCAAATCGCCCGCACCCGTCAGCAGTTTCTGAAAGTGGTCAGCAACCGGATTCAGGAACGCAACACTGATCTGGCGATTGTCAGCTCGGTGATCGACCAGAAAACCAAGCGCATTGCCGAGTTCAAGGAGCGCATCCACCAGTTGCAGGAAACCCAGAGCAAGCTGCGGCAGATGGACACCGAGATCAACGCGTTGCACGCGGCGTTCTCGACCTATGCCCAACGCTTCGCCGAAAGCAGCAGCGCACGTTCGCTGGACAACGACCTGTCCAACGCACGGGTGCTCAGCCCGCCGTATGAGCCCACCGAAGCGGCGTTCCCGAAACCGATGCTGATCATTCCGTTCGGCTTGTTCACCGGTCTCTTGCTGGCGATTGCCCTGGTCTACGTGCGTGAGTTCTTCGATCACCGTTTCAAACACCCAGCGCAAATCACCCACGAACTGGGCTTGCCGGTGCTGTTGGTGATCAACGATCAGAACGTGGAACCCACCAATCCGCACAGCAACTGGTCCTTACCGCGCCTTGTGCATTGGGTGCGCAATTGAACGCGCCGCTCATCCCTTCCCTGCCGATCATTCATTTGCTCAGCAGCGGCGGCTTCTACGGGGCTGAGCGGATGCTGCTGGACCATTGCCTGGCGACGCCGGGGCAGCACCAGGTGCTGTTTCTCGATGCGCCGCCAGACTTGATCGCGCGGTTTCGTCAGGCGGGGGTCGACTGCCGGGGTTGCGCGGGGTTGGGGGAATTACTGGCGCATTTGCGCCAGCGCCGGGCGGAACGGCCGTTGATCAATACGCACAACTTCAAGGGCCTGTTGTTTGGCTGGGTGGGCGCAACGTTGTTGCGCCTGCCGCTGGTGATTACCCAGCACGGTTTCACACCGCGCAGCCGCAAGCAGAAGTTCTACACCTGGCTGAGCCTGCAACTGTGCCGCACCGCGTCGGTGAATCGCGTGGTCTGCGTTGCCGAAAGCATCGCCGTGCTGTGCCGTCAGGCCAGCGTCCGGGCGGAAAAGCTGCAGGTGATTCCCAATGGTCTGCCGGCGACTGACGGACTGTTGCCGCGTCACGCGAAACGCCAGCGTTGGCTGGCCGGTTACGTCGGGCGGCTGAGCAGTGAAAAGGGCCCGGACTTTTTTCTCGATGCGCTGATTCCACTCTGCCGGCAACACCCGCAACTGGACGCCGTGATGCTCGGCGACGGCCCGGAACGGGAGACGCTGCTGGCGCGTATCAACGAAGCGGGTTTACAGGACCGCATCACCCTGCCGGGTTACCAGACCGACATGAGTGTGTGGTGGCGACAACTCGATGCGCTGGTGATCAGCTCGCGCACCGAAGGCACGCCGATGATTCTGCTCGAAGCGATGCAAGCCGGTGTGCCGGTGGTGGCGTTCGGCGTCGGCGGGATTCCCGATGTGCTGCAAGACCGGCACAACGGCCTGCTGGCGACACCCGCCGACAGCGCCGCCCTCGCCCGCCAGATCGGCTCGTTGCTGACTGAACCGGCCATGGCCCGCGACCTGATCGACAACGCAAAACGTACGCAATTGGACCGTTACGACCTCAAGGCCCTGGCCGAACGCTGGTCGCAACTTTATCTCCGTACTGCACGGGAGGCACGCGCGTGATCTTTCCGCTCTCGATCGTCAGTTTGTTTGGCCTGGTCTGCCTCGCTTTGCTGGCCAGCCCTTATCCGTATCTGGCGCCGGGAGCGGTGCTGGGCCTGGTCGGTGTCGCGCTGCTTTACCGAAAACCCACCTGGGGTTTGCTCGGGATCGCGGCGCTGGTGCCGTTCGAAGGTTTCTTCAAGGACAGTTCGCTGTCGGGCACCAAGTTCCTCGGCGCGTCACTGGCCGTGATCCTGATGCTGCAACTGGCCATCCACCAGATACCCTCCGAACGCCTGCGCAGCAACATCTGGCGCTACCTGATCTGGTTCATGGTCTTGTACCTGCTGAGCGTGATCAACACCGACAACATGGGCATGTCCATGGGGCACCTGCGAGAACTGAGTGTCGGCTTGGTGCTGTTTGTGATCACCCTGCTGATCGGCCGCGAGCTGAACATGGACCTGTTCGCCAAGATGGTCACCCTCAGTGTCACGGCGACCTGCGTGTTGGCGATGTTCTCCAGCAAATACCAGGACCAGGGGCGCGCCGCCGGCCTGCTGGAAGACCCGAACGCCTTTGCCATGCTGATCGCCTTCGCCGTGCCGCTCGCCTTGCTCTTGGTGGTGCGCAGCCCGCACTTCCTGCATCGGGTGTTCTGGGTCGCTTGCTGCATTTTGCTGCTGGGCGGCATGACCAAGACTGAATCCCGTTCGGGGCTGGTGGTGCTGTTCCTCAGCCTGATGATCGGCGTCTGGCATTACCGCGCCGAGCTTAAACGCATCCGTCCTCGGCACCTGGGGTTTGCCATGCTGGGCCTGGTGATCGTGATTCCGCTGGCCATTTATGCGATGCCCAAGGGTTACATCGAGCGCATTCAGTCCTTGAGCATCTTGAGCGCCGGCGCCAAGAGCCAGGACCAATCCCTCGGCCGTCGCGCCTCGTACATTGTGGTCGGCAGCGAGATGATCCGCGAGAACCCGTTGCTGGGCACCGGCCCCGGGACGTTCCCGCTGCACTACGCCACCACCGGTTATGCCAAGGCGTTTTCGGCCAACCGCAAAATCGGCGACCTCTACCGTCGCGCCCACAACACCTACCTGGAAATCTTCAGTGAGCTGGGGATTCCCGCCGGCCTGTTGTTCGTCGGCATGCTCGGCCTCGGTTTGTACAACCTGGTCCGCGCCCGTCGTGCATGGATGCAGCGACGCAACCGCGAACAGGCAGATTTGCTGACGCACCTGAGCATGAGTTTCCTGTCGTTGACGCTGTTTTTGATGTTCCTCAGCGCACCCAATCAGAAGTACGTGTGGATCATGCTCGCCCTGACTAGCGTGCTGCGTTTGAAAGCCGAAGAAAGCCCACTCGCGGAGGCCAAGGCATGAGCCGCATCAGTATCGTTATTCCGATGTACAACGAATCTCGCCACATCGCTCGGACCTTGCTGGCTGCGCAACGCGCTGCCATCGCCGCCGGTCTGGAATGCGAGCTGATCGTGGTCGATAACGGTTCCGACGATCAGGGCCCGCAGATAGCCCGGCAATTCGGCGCTCAGGTGCTGGTGCTGCCGGGCGTGCTCATCGGCGCCTTGCGCAATCGCGGTGCGGCCATCGCCACCGGCGATTGGCTGGCTTTCATCGATGCCGACGTCGAGATGCCCGAGGACTGGCTCACGCTGTTGTTGAAAATCGAGCCCGCGGTTCAGGTCGACGTCCTCGGGCTGGACTTGCACACCCCGGCCGAAGCCCCCTGGTATGCCAATGCCTGGCAACGTCGCACCTTGCGTCCGAACAACGAGACGGTGCAGACGGTGCGCTGGCTGCCCAGTTCCAACCTGTTGATGCGCCGCCCCTGGTTCGACAAGGTCGGCGGCTTCGATGAAACCCTGCGCACCGGCGAGGACAAGGATTTCACCATGCGCCTTTCCCACGCTGGCGCGCGCCTGCTGTCAGTCAACCAGACCGTCGCCCTGCATTGGGGGTATGAGTGCAGTTGGCGTGAATGGATGGGCAAGGAATTCTGGCGTCAGGGCAGTCATCTGCAGTTACTGCGCAGTCACGGGATGAGCATGCGTCTGCTGCGCTTCCCGCTGATGTCGCTCGCCGCCTGGATGTTGGATTTCCTGGCAATCTCCGCCCTGCTCGATGGCTTCCCCCACCATGCGGCGCTCATGTTGTTCCTGACCAGCCTACCGGCGCTGGCCTTGAGCATGCGCCAGACCTTAAAACACCGTGATCTGCTGTTGACCCTGCAACTCTGGGGCCTGCATTGGTTGCGTCTGCACCTGGCCGGTGCCGCGTTTGTTCTCAGTTTTTGTCATTGGAAAGCCAGGAGGCCTGCCCGTGGCTGAATTCATTTTCTGGTTGTGCCTGTTGCTGCCGGTTTACGCCTATCTCGGTTACCCCTTGCTGTTGACGCTGCTGGCGCCATTGTTTGCGGCGCGGCGTAACGCAATCGCGGAACCGATGAACATCAGCATCGTGATTGCCGCGCACAACGAAGCGCGGCACATCGAACACAAGTTGCGCACGTTGCTCGCTCAGGATTATGAGCCGGCCTCGCTGCAGATCATTCTGGCCAGCGACGGTTCGACCGATGACACCGTGGCCTGTGCGCGCAAGGTCATCGACCCGCGCATCACCATCCTCGACCTGCCTCGCCAGGGCAAGGCCGCGACCCTGAATGCCGGCGTGGCGTTGAGCACCGGGGATATTCTGGTGTTCACCGATGCCGACAACCAATGGTCCCGCGACACCCTCGGTCACCTGCTGGCGCCGCTGTGCGATCCCCAGGTTGGCGCGTGCGCCGGGCACATGGTGATCCCGGTCACCGGCGGCGGCCTGAGTATCGGCGACAGTCTCTATCGGCATTACGAAGGCTGGCTGCGCAAAGTGGAAAACCGCACCGGCTGCATGGTCTCCGCCGACGGCGCCCTGCTTGCCCTGCGCCGCGAGTTGTTCCAGGAGGTGCCGGCCGAGGTCAACGATGACTTCTTCATCAGCACCTGCGCGCCTGTGGCGTTCAAGCGCATTGTCTATGTGCCCGAAGCGCAAGTAATCGACCAAGGCGTCGATGAAGCAGACAAACAATTCCGCCGCCGTCAGCGGGTTACCGTCGGGGGCTTGCAAAGCCTGGCCCAACGTAGCGAGCTGCTCAATCCGCTGAAACATGGCCTGTATTCGATTGCCTTGATCAGCCACAAGTTGATCC
The DNA here is from genome assembly GCF_029959925.1 of Pseudomonas sp. PS02303. NCBI lineage: Bacteria > Pseudomonadati > Pseudomonadota > Gammaproteobacteria > Pseudomonadales > Pseudomonadaceae > Pseudomonas > Pseudomonas sp. PS02303. The sequence continues at coordinate 26,235 of NZ_JASCOM010000011.1, read as the reverse complement.
GCCGTCTGGCGCCGATTCTGTTGTTGCCGCTGTTGCTGAGCAATTTCTGGCTGTGGGAAGAACACGGTTTCTATCGCCTGAGCCTGGTCGCGCAACTGCTCGGTTACGCCGTGGCCATCGCCGGTCTGCTGGATTCGCAACACCGTCTGCCCAAACCTTTCCGCCTCGCCGCGTTCCTGCTAGTGACCCTGGCCGGGATGAGTATCGGTCTGTGGCAGTTCCTGCGGGGGCAGCGGTACGCCCAGTGGAACCCTGAGCAAAACCGTTGAAAGGACTGAGCCATGGCGATCAAACAACTATTAAAACGTACCAGTGGCTGGCTTTATCTCAACTCGCCGGTGGGCCGCAATCAACTGCAAGGCGCCGGTGTGATCCTGATGCTGCACCGGGTGCTGGCCAGCGACCACGCCGCCGAACTGCCCCATCGCAATGAGCTGTGCGTCGGGCCAAAAGCCTTCGAACACTTGCTGGTGTGGCTGAAAAAACACTTCGATTGCGTGTCGTTGATGGACATCTTGCAACCCGGCACGGTGAGATCGGATCGCCCGAAAATCACCCTGACCTTCGACGATGGTTGGCGCGACAATGCGCTGAATGCCTTCCCGCTGCTGCAAAAATACCAGGTGCCGGCGAGTATTTTTCTCTCCACCGATTTCATTGGTAGTCGTCAGCGGTTCTGGTGGGAAAGCATCGGCGAAACCCTCTGGGGCAGCCACGGTGAACGGGCGCGGATGCAATTGATCGATTGCCTGCGACAAGTCGGTCGGCCGTTGCCGGTGGCCTTCGATGAACTGGATGTGGAGCGTCGCAGCCTGGCCTTGCTGCATTTTCTGCACAGCCTGAAAACCCTCAGCCCTGCTGACTTGAATCGCCTGACCGACGAGTGCCCGGACGAGTCATTGCCCCAGGCGCTGGACTGGCAGCAGGTGCGCATGCTGGAAGGCTCGGGGCTGGTGCGGTTCGGTCCCCACGGCGCCAGCCATGCGATTCTCACCGGCCTCGATGATCAGCGTTTGCATGAAGAACTCAGCCGCAGCCGCGACGCCTTGCACAATGGCTGCAACCGTCCGCTGCCGGTCTACTGCTACCCCAACGGCGACAACGATGCGCGGGTACGCGAACACGTTGCCGATCACGATTACCCGTTCGCCCTGGGCACCGGCACCGGGATCTATCGGGGCACCGATGACCCCTTGAACCTGCCCCGTTTCGGCGTCAGCCAACGGGTGGCGCGCAATCCGCAGCTGCTGTCCTGGCGCCTGTTCCGCGGGGCCCGCACATGAGCCGCAGCCATTACCTCAAGCATCTGGCCCTGAGCATGGGCACCAAACTGGCGATGATCGGTTTGCGGCTGATGCGCAACGTGTTGCTCGCAAGGATCCTCGGGCCGAGCGAACGGGGTTTGTTTGCCCTGCTCAGCACCTTGCCCGACCTGATCAGCGCCGCCACCAGCGGCGGGCTGAATTCGGCGGTGGGTTTTCAGGCGGCCAAGCAACGCCCCATGGGGTTGCTGCTGAGTCAGGTGCTGGTGTTCGGTTGCTTGCTGGCGGGTCTTTTGACTTTGCTGGTGGTCGCCCTGGTGCGTGAGTTCGGCAGTGAACTCGACATCACCACGCAACTGGGCCTGCTCGCCTGGCTGTTGTTGCTGGCGGTGCCGCTGACCGTACTCAAGAGCGGACTGCTGACCTTGCACAACGCCTCTGGCGGCGTGGTGGCCTTCAACGCGTTGCGCCTGGTGGAATCCCTGGCGCCGCTGCTGCTGTTTCTCGCCTTGTTCTGGATGTGGAAAGACGCCGCGCTGGAAGCAGCGCTGATCAGTTGGCTGGCAGGCATCAGCCTGGTGGTACTGGCGGGCTGGTTCTGGCTCAAACGCGCTCAGCCCCTGAAATTGCAATGGGACCGCGCCAGCCAGAACGAGCTGCTGCGCTACAGCGCTCGCAGCCATCCCGACCTGCTGTTCCAGCAAGTGATCCTGCGCTCCGATTACCTGTTCATCGGCGCCCTGCTCGGCAGCACCGCGCTCGGTCATTACGCCATGGCCAGCGCCGCCGCCGAGTTGCTGCTGATTGTCCCGGAAGCCGTGACCACGCCGTTGATGAAACGCCTGCTGCAACAGGAAGAAGGCATCGACAAAGTGACGCCGCTGGCCCTGCGCCTGACCGCCACGGTGATGCTCGGCGCCTGCGTGACCATGGCGGTGATCGGCGAATGGCTCATCGTGACGCTATTCGGCGCGGCCTATCAGCCGGCGTATCCGGCCTTGCTGGCACTGCTGCCGGGCCTGTTGGGCCTGTGCTACGCGAGCATCCTGCGCCTGGACTTGCTGGGCAAAAACCGTCCCGGCACGATTTCGCTGTTGATGGGGCTGGGCGCCTTGCTGAACCTGGCGCTGAACCTGGTGTTGATTCCGGCCTACGGGATTGTCGGCGCGGCGGCGGCCTCGTCCATCGCCTACCTCGCGGTGACTCTCGCGCTGCTGGTGATGTACTGCCGGTTGAGCGGTGTGCCGGTCTGGCAAACCCTGATCATCCTGCCCAGCGATGTAACGCCGATGCTGCACATGCTGCAACGGAAGTCGGCATGAAACGCCTGGTCCTGCTGTTTAGCCTTGGCCTCGCGCTGAGCGCCCAGGCGGCGCCCATGCGTTGGGCCGATATTCGCGACGGCAGCCTGTACCTGCAACCGGATCGTCCCGACACGCTGACCATTCGCTGGGCGCCGGCGTGGCAGGCGGATGCCAACGAAGAACGCCTGTACCTGCTCGACGGCCAGGGCAAACTCCAGGGCGAGCGCCTGATCGCCGCCAGCGAATCACGCGGCAGCCAGAGCTGGCCGTTGACCCCGAGCGCCTCCAGCTATCAACTGGAAATTCCGGGCTACAGCTTCCGTCGCTACCGGGTTGAACACGACGAACACACGGTGGCGTTGTTCGCCCCGGCCAAGGTGCATTTCAGCGCCGAAACCCACAACGGCGATGAGCTGTACTTCAAGGTAGCGCCGGGTGAGCGCGCAGTGCTGGCTGGCAAGTTCCATGGCGGTGTCAGCGCCTTGCAAGCGCAGCGCATGGGCGACGGCAAACAAGTGGCGCTGACGCTGAAACCGTATCGGGGTTATTGGCAGTTCGACAAGGTCGAGTTGCCCGTCGCAACAGAAGCACAGGTCTGGCGCCTGCGCCTGCAAGGCAGCGGCAAGGTGGCGTTCTGGCTAGATGGCACCGCCAACCTCTTCGCCCAGAATCCGCAGCAACTCAAGCCCCTGCGCGAAGACGATGGCCAGGTCCGGCTGACATTGCACAATAAAATGCTGGGGCCGACCCCGAACCTGGGCATCGCCCTGCCCTACGTCAAGGTGCCGGAATCGAGTTATGCCGTGCTCGATGCACTCAAGCCACAGGCGGGCACTTACTACAGTTTCGTCGACATCACGGCGAAGAATCCGCACTACGAAGATGAATTCCGTCGGCTGTATCAGGACCGCTTCGGCATCACCCAGGACATCACGCTGTTGGCCGGGAGCCAGCGCCAGGCTGACTTGCGCGCCGACACCCTGAGCAACGCCGGGCTCGACGCCTGGCTCGCGTCGACCCGGGCCCTGGGTGGCAAAGGCACGCACTACATCGGTTTTGCCGACGAGCCGAACCTCAATTACCCGGACTACGCCAACTACCAAAGCATCTTCAACAGCATGGCCCGGCAAGTGCGTAGCAATCCCGCCAATGCCAAGGCCGGCGTGCGCATCGCCATGCCCGCCAGTTCGCGACTGGTCAACGGCCCGTTTGCTGACAACGCCGCCGACAAACGCGGCATCGATTGGGCCAAACGCTTGCTGGCCGAATCCGGCGACAACATCGATGCCCTGGCCTGGCACGAATGGATGATTCGCGACCTGCTGGCAACACGGGTCTACCGTGACAGCGTGCGCCGCGCCGCCGACCTGGTCGGCCTCGACGCCCAGGGCCGGCCGCGCAAAGCCTTGCTGCTGGACCAGACCAACATGTCCAGCGGTTCCAGCCTCAGTCCTTACGATCAGGAAACCCACTTCGCGTCGTTGTGGTGGACGTCGGTCGTCATCAACTCGTCTCAGGATGGCTTGCTGGAGATGCTGAGCTGGTTCCAGGCCGCCGACGAACCGAACTACCCCAAAGGCATGTTGCGTGTCCTCGGCGAGGATCGCTTCGAGCTCAAGCCCGTGGGCCTGGCTCAGCAGTTCATCCGCCAGCATTGGCTGCACGACGTGATGCTCCTCGATAACGACGCCTTCGAGGTCGACGTGCTGGCCATGGCCGAGGACAAGAAGCGCAGCCTTCTGGGCGTCAATAAAGCCACGCGCTTGCAGCGTGTGGCCCTGACTGGAGTCCAGTGTCCGCTGGCCAACGGTTCATTAAGCTACTTCGGTGCCGACAACCGCGCCCGCGACGCACCCTTCAATTGCCAGGACGGTCGCGTCAGCTTCGAGCTGCCAGGACGGACCCTGTTCAATCTCAGCTGGAGCGCCTCATGAATTGCCAAGTATTGAATAGCGAAATCGGCCATTGGCCGCACCTCGCATCACTCCACTCGCGGCCGAGACCGTCAGGAGTCAATAACATGAGCGTTTTGCAGAAACTCAGCCAACACATCAGACAAAAAGGTTGGCGCGCCACCCTCAGTAAAATCTGGAAGCACTACGTGTTTTTCCATCAGGAACTGTTGTGGATGGAGCGCGATCTGGTCACTCCGGTGCCGCCTTACAAACTCAGGCCCTACCCGCCGCTGCAGGTAGTGCGCATCACCCCGGAAAACGCCGTGGCGTTCACCCGTTACTTCGGTGACCGCGTGGAGACCATGGCCGAACTGGCACGTGAAGGCTACACCGGGCATATGCACCTGGACGACAAGGGCGATGCGGTGGCCTTCATCTGGGGCGCGGCGCGCAACTATCACGACAAGCACTACTACGGCTGCTGGTTTCCGGTGAAAGAAGGCGAGTTCTTCGAATTCGGCGGCGAGCTGACCCGTGCCTATTGGGGCACCGCACTCTCGATGGACCTGCAGACGGAGTTGTGGAAAGCCATGCTGGCCCAGGGTTGCCACACGGTGGTGGATGTCTGTGAGTTCCACAATGTCCCTGCCCTCAAGCTGCACATACGCACCGGCTACAAGGAACAAGGGCGGATCATGAACGTCTACGAGCTGTTTGGTCGCTGGCGCTTCTACCGCGAAACCCATTACAGCGGCTCACGCCTGGATGCCTTGCGCAAACCGGCACGTGAACCCGCCACAGCAGCGGTGAGCTGACCCTATGGCAGCACGATTCGAATGGCGCACTTCGTTGTGCGCCGCTGATTTCCCGGAAACGGCTTATGAAGCGTTGCGTCTGCGAGTGACGGACCACACGCCATTCAATACCCTGGCCTGGATGCGTGCATCCGAACAGGCCCTGACCACCGGGCAACGCTTGCATGTGTTGCTTGGCTGGCAGGGTCATGAGCTGGTCTTGTGTTTGCCGTTGGTGGCCTCCGTCGAGCGTTTCGCCAGGCTGCCGTTTCGCGTGCTGCATCACCTTGGCTACCCACTTGCCGACCGCCTCGCGCTCCTTGCAAAAACGGACTCGGAGAATATCCGCAAGGCACTGATCGAGATCCGCCGACAACTTCCCCATGCCCTGCTGCAACTCAACGAGTTGTCGGAACCGGTCGGCGAAGAAAGCGTGCTGACCGAGTGGATGGCGCACAGCTCGACCGGTGAACGGCGCCTCAGCTGTCGGGTGCCGGTGCACGTGATCAGCGACGCGGACCACCAGGAAGTTTCGGGTGACCCCCGCTATAAACTGCGCCGCGCACGCAAACGCATCGCAGCCTGTGGTGCCCAGGTTCGACGGATCACCCCCGATGCGTCGACCATGGGTCCGTTGTTGCAGGCCATCAGTGAAGTCGAAGCGGTCAGTTGGAAAGGCGATGAAGGCGTCGGGATTTTCGCCGACGAACGTCACCGACAATGGATGGACCGAGCCTTCACCGCCCTCGCCGAACAGGGGCTGGTGCGGGTCGTGGTGCTGGAGCTGGACGGGCGCTGCATCAGCTACCGCCTCGGGTTGCTGGAGCAAGGCCGGTTGTACGATTACAACCTGGCGTTCCTGCCGCAATACGCCGATCTGGGCAGCGGTCGGGTGCTGCTCGACGAGTGGATTCGCTGGGGGCTGGACGAGCACTGGCGCTGGATCGATGCCTCGCGGGTGAGCCTGGAAAATTCCAGCCATCAACTGCACGAACGCATGACCGGGCAACTCGAACACTGGCGCTGGAGTTTCTATTCCTGGCGCCCCAGCGGTCTGGCGCTGGGCCTGGCCCTGAGACTCTGGCAGCGGCTCAAACCCTTGTTGCAGAAATGGCAAGCCAAACGGGCAGCAGCGACGGTTGCCACTGCACCGGCGCCCGTTGCCGCAGCGGTCAAAGCAACGAAGCCAACCGACACAAACAGGGAGGGCGACCATGCCTCGCCAAGTCATAGTCAACGCTGACGATTTCGGTCTCAGCCCGTGCGAAAACGCGGTAATCCTGGGCGCCTTCCAGGCGGGGGTGATCAGCTCCGCCACGGCCATGGCCAATATGCCGGCCTTCGAAGCGGCGTGCGTCATGGCCCAGCATCCGTTGCTCAAGGACCGGATCGGCCTGCATTTCAACCTCACGTATGGGCGTCCGTTGAGTCAGTCGATTCTGGGTCGAAGGAACTTCTGTGACAGCCATGGGGTGTTCGATCTCAACCTGTCCCGCCATCGCCTCTGGCTCAGCCGGGGGGACCGCGACGCAGTGCTGGAGGAGCTCAACGCCCAATGGCAACGCTGCGTGGACAACGGTGTACGGCCCAGCCACATCGATTCCCATCAACACGTTCACAACATCTGGCCCATTGGTGAGATCGTCGCCCGCTTCGCCGCGAGCCAAGGAGTGCCCGTGCGCCTTGCGCGCAATCTGGGGCAAAACCTGAGCTTGCCCAAGCGTGTGTTCAAGACCTTGCTGAATAATCGCTTGCAGAGCCTGGCGGGTGTGACCGCGGATTATGTGTGCACACCGGTGGACCTGCGCAATGAGGCCATGCCGACCGATGGTGTGCTGGAAATCGTGGCTCATCCGACTCAGCTTGGCGCTGATTTCGGTGATGCCTATTTGCAGCCAGAAGAGTCTCTAACCCTTGTTCTAGAGCGGCGTCTTCACGGTGTGCCGCGGGCTTCCTATGGTGTTTTGAACAGCCATTTGGTGACCGGTGAAGCCGCGCTCGAATGAGTTACATACGTTGCAACACATTCAAAGCTGGCGCTTTGATATGAACTTTCAAGCTTGATCTATACCCATCAAAAGCGTTTCCACCCACACCCTGGCTTAGGCTAAGGAGAGCGTCATGAGCATCATCGAAAAGCTTCGCGAACGCATAAAACAAAAGGGCCTGAGCCGCACGTTCAACACGCTGTGGAAACGCTACGTGTTCTTCCATTGGGAGCTTTTATGGATGGAACGGGACCTGATCAGCCCGGTACCGCCGCACAAACTGCGTCCCTATTCGGGACTGCGCATGGTGACCATCACCCCCGAAAACGCCAGCGCCTTCGGCAAGCATTTTGGTGACCGCGTCGGGACCATGGCCGAACTCGCCACCGAGGGTCACACCGGGCACATGTATCTGGACGAAGAAGGCCACGCTGTTGCGTTCATCTGGGGCAGCGTCCGCGACTACCACGACCGTCACTATTACGGCTGCTGGTTCCCGGTCAAACCTGGTGAGTTCTTCGAGTTCGGCGGCGAAATGGCCCGCCCCTACTTCGGCACCAGCCTGTCGGTGGATGCTCAGGTAGACCTCTGGGCGGCAATGGCAGCCCAAGGCTGCAACAAGGTGGTGGACGTCTGCGAAACCCACAACATCCCTGCCCTGAAGCTGCACATCCGCATGGGCTACCACGAACAGGGTCGCGTTACCCACGTCTACGGCCTGTTCGGACTCTGGCGCTTCTACCGCGAAACCCGCTACACCGGCTCACGGCTTGATCCGCTGCGCAAACCGGGACGGCCAGTGGTAACAGGGGCGGCTAGCGCCTGATATCCGATAGACAGACCGAGTTGCGGCCATCGCGAGCAGGCTCGCTCCCACAGTAGATCCTCAGCGCACGCAGATTTTGTGTTCGACGACGATCCAATGCAGGAGTGAGCCTGCTCGCGATGGCGGCGGCACATTCAGTATTGATGTGACTGACAGAGAGCTATCGCGAGCAGGCTCGCTCCCACAGTGGATCTCCAGCGCATGCGTATTTCGTGTTCGACGACGATCCAATGTAGGAGTGAGCCTGCTCGCGATGGCGGCGGCACATTCGGCATTGATGTGACTGACAGAGAGCTATCGCGAGCAGGCTCGCTCCTACAGAGGATCTTTAGCGCACGCAGATTTTGTGTTCGACGACGCTCCCACAGTAGTTCCTCAGCGCACGCAGATTTTGTGTTCGACATCGATCCAATGTAGGAGTGAGCCTGCTCGCGATGGCGGCGGCACATTCGGCATTGATGTGACTGACAGAGAGCTATCGCGAGCAGGCTCGCTCCCACAGTGGATCTTTGGCGCACGCAGATTTTGTGTTCGACGACGATCCAATGTAGGAGTGAGCCTGCTCGCGATGGCGGCGGCACATTCGGCATTGATGTGACTGACAGAGAGCTATCGCGAGCAGGCTCGCTCCTACAGTGGATCTTTGGCGCACGCAGATTTTGTGTTCGACGACGCTCCCACAGTAGATCCTCAGCGCACGCAGATTTTGTGTTCGACGACGATCCAATGTGGGAGCGAGCCTGCTCGCGATGGGCGCGACTCGGTCTCAGCGCTTCACCCCCACCCACGTAAAACACAACGGCAACTGCGCCGTCTGCCGCTCATACCGGTCATAGAGTTCCTCGCGGTTGGAATGCGGGTACTCCTTGAAATGGCTGATCTGCAGTCCCGCCTCGATGGCGCCGGTGAAGATGGCGCCCAGGGTGTGGACGAACCAGTAGGACGACGCGGTGTGCTGGTCGACTTTGCCTTCGTAGACGATCGGCTGGTCCTGCACGAACGGCTCGCTGCGAAAGTACGAGCTGTCCAGACGATAGGGATCGGCGGCCTCGGGGTCGACCATTTCCAGGAAGGGGTGGGTTTCGTACACCACCAACGCACCGCCGGGCTTGAGGGTCTGCGCGACATGGTGGAAGAATTCGCCGATGTCGGGCATCCAGTTCAAGACGCCGATGGTGATCAGCGCCACGTCGAAGCGGTCATGCAATTCAGCCGGCAGGTGATGAATGTCGGCCTCGATGAATTCGGGCTCATGGGGTGAGAGTCCAGCCAGTTCCCGCGCCTGATCGAGAAACGCGTCGGACTGGTCGACGCCCACCACGCTGCGAGCCCCCAGCGCAAACAGCGAAAGACTTTCCCGTCCGTTGTTGCAGCCCAGTTGCACCACGTCCCTGCCATCGACGCCGACCTGCTCCAGTACACCGCAAAGTGTGTCATCGATGCAGCAAAAATCGCGATGACTGACCGCCTCCACCAGAGCCTGCCAATCGGGCGTGTCCTTGTGGTGTCGGGCGGAGTCGTTCCAGGCATCGCGGTTGCTGGCGATGGCATTTTTTTTGGTCGGCATTTCCATTGCACACTCCAGAATCCGGGTCATTGTTGACCGGCACGAGTCTAGATCAGGGTGCTGAAAAACCCCATTGGGCGTTTGTTGGAATGTTGTAATCCGGGCGCCGCGAACGCGTGCCCGTAGGGCAGCTATAGTTAATGGCCTTGGGGAAGTGCGGGAAAACCGATTTCGCAGGTGTTGCCATGAAAAAAACTGATCTGACGCTGTTGCTCGCCCTCAGCCTGACCGCCATCACCGACGCCCAGGCGGACGATACCCTGACACCCACCACTGACTACAGCAGTGAGTTCAATTATTACGGGGCCGACCAGCCCTTCGCCCACCCGGTGCCGCCCTCCCTGAGCACCGTGCCGCCTCGGTCATACATCCCGACCGCACCTCAGGACTTCATCCCGATTGCCAGCCAGCATGAGTTCCACGACTCAATATTACCGACCGTCGCGGATGCCTCAGTCCGGGTATTCATCCGTTCCTACGATCCGGTACGTGGCGTCTACGTCAACCAGGAAGTCCTCGACCCCACATGCGTGCTCGAATGCCTCATCCGTCAGGGGGCAACGTTGCAATAAATCTCACCACTGGCGTTTGTCCGGGCGTGCGAGGCCGAGCTTTTCGATCCGGTAACGCAGCATGTCGCGACTCAGGCCCAGCAAGCGTGCGGACTTGGTGACGTTCCAGTCGGTCTTGTCGAGCATCTTGCGCACCATGTCGCGCTCGACTTCCGGCAGGTTCATCGACTCGGTGCCGTTGTAAGCCGGTCGCGGTTCGTGGTGCTGGGGTTCTTGCAGCACGATCGGATCATCCACCAGGCTCAGGCAGACGTTGAGCTGATGGGCGGCAATCGTATCGCTTTGCGCCAATAACACGGTTTGCTCGAGCATGTTGCGCAATTCGCGCACGTTGCCCGGCCAACTGTAGCTGAGCAGCAACTCTTCAGCCTGGTCACTGAAATGCAGGTGCGGTTTGCCATAGCGTTTGCCGTGGATCGCCAGGAAATGCCGGGCCAGCAGCAGGATATCGGCGCCGCGGGCATACAGGCGCGGCACCTTGATCGAAATAATGCGCAAACGGAAGAACAGGTCACGACGGAACTTGCCCTGTTGCACCATTTGTTCGAGGTTGCAGTTGGTCGCGCTGATTACCCGCAAATCGACCTTGCGTTCCTTGACCGAGCCGACCCGGCGGATGGTCCGGTCTTCCAGCAGCTTCAGCAGTTTGGCTTGCAGCAGCAGGTCCATTTCACCGACTTCATCGAGGAACAGCGTGCCGCCATCGGCCGCTTCCACCAGACCAACTCGACGGTCCTTGGCGTCGGTGAAGGCGCCCTTCTCGTGGCCGAACAGTTCCGACTCCACCAGATTGGAAGGGATCGACGCGCAGTTGAATTCAATGAACGGACCTTTGCTGCGCGGACCGTCGAAGTGCAGCGCCCGGGCCACCAGTTCCTTGCCGGTACCGGTCTCGCCTTCCACCAGCACGGGCGGCAGGTCGGTGTTGGCCATGCGCCGCTCGGCGTCGAGCAACTGGGTAATGGTGTTTTTCAAGTATTGCATCGGCGCCGATTCGCCGATCAATGCCTGTACGCCTGACTTCTGCGCCTCGCGCTCCTGATAAAACGACAGCGTGCGCTCCATTCGATCAGTGGCCAGGGCCTTGTCCAGCAGCAGCTTGAGCTCCGGCAAGGCCACCGGTTTGGTGACGTAATGAAAAGCGCCCTCTTTCATCGCCACCACGGCATCTTCGACGTTGCCGTAGCCGGTCATCATGATCACCTTCAGATCCGGCGCGCTGATGCGCAGCTTCTGGATCAGGTCGTGACCGCTCATGCCCGGCAGCGAGTTGTCGGTCAGCACCACATCAGGGGTGAACGTACCCAGTTTATCCAACGCCTCTTCAGCCGAATGGCAGACCGTCACCTCGAAGTCTTTGCGCTCCAGGTAGGTCTGAATATTCTCGGCCAGGAGTTCATCATCCTCGACCAGCAGTATGCTGTGCTCCATATTCCCCTCCCGTTGCCACTTTGAAATTGAGACAGACGCGGGTTCCTTCCTGCTCCTGGCTGGTCAGTTCGACCGAGCCTTCGAAACGCTCCATTATTCGTTTGACGAGGGCCAGGCCAACGCCCAACCCTCCCTGTTTGGTGGTGAAAAACGGCTTGAAGACCATCTGTTGCTGCTGCTTGGTCATGCCTTTGCCGGTATCACTCAGGGTCATCCGCACCTGAGCGGACCTGGGGTGCTCAATATCGATACTGAGCAAACCGCCCTTGGGCATGGCCTCAAGGGCATTGGCAATCAGGCTATTCAGAATCTGGGTGAGCAGCACCCGTTGGCTGACGACCGGTGGACAGGTCTGCGGCGTGAAACGCACCTCCACGTTCGAGCGTCGGATCAGCGCGTCGAAAGCGCTCAGGGTGTCATCAATGGCCAGCACCAGGTCCACCGTTTCGGAGTCGTCGTTTATCGGCCGCAACGACACCAGCAACTCCCGGACCCAGCGCGACATGCGATCGACCTGGTTGATGATGTCGCCGATGTTTTTCTGCGCACTCTGGCTGGCGATTTCCTGGGCTAGTTCGGCACTGGAACGGATGTTCGCCAGCGGATTGCGCAAGCTGTGGGCGACGGCCGAGGACATTTCTCCCAAGGCGACGAAGGTCTCGTTAGAGATCAATTGTTTTTGCTGGCTCTGCAGCAACACGGACGCACGCCGCACGATCCAGAACAGCCCAAGGTAGATAAGCAGGCCACCGAGCAAGGTCGCCAGCCAGATCGCCTTGAAGCCACGCTGAATGCGCTCCACCAGGTCCGCCGGTTCCTTGTAGATCTCGACCATGGCAATGACCTTGCTTTTGTCGGCATTGAACATCGGGATGTAATTCTCGATGAACAGGTACTTGGGCTCGCGCAACAGCATCTGTTCGGGACGTTCCTCGTCGATCTGGTGATAGCTGGTGGAGACCGGCTCCTTCATTTCAAAGGATTCGTCCAGTTCTTCATCACCTTCGACGCGCATGCCGATCATCTGTGGATTGGTCGACCAGACCACCGTGCGATCCAGGGCATACACCACCGCCAACAGCGTGTCCGGCAAGTGTTCGACGTGATCGAGAAACTCAATGCGGGCAGCGGCACGGGCACCTGGGTTTACGTCGGGATAGGCGTTGTCTTCGCGCGGATCGAGCATCTCGCCCATGGTTCTTTTCAGGGTGATGCCGGCGTGGCGAATTTCCGCATCACCGATGGCCTGAATGAATTGCGCAGTCAGCATGGAATCACGCTCGATGCTCTCATCGACAACAAACCGCGTGGACACATAACCCAACCCCATCGCCACCACCGCAATGATGAGAAAGCTTCCCAGCGAAAACCAGCGCAGCAGATTGAACTGTCCACTTCGACTTTGGCCTTCTGCTGCCGGGGCGTCCGGCGCAGGTACTTTTTGTTGTTCCAGTATCTGCATGGGTCTTGTCCAGGGTGCTTGCATCAAGCCTTTTCAGTCATGTTTCGGATCAGTGTAGGTGGCATTGATCGTGGTCGACGGCTTCACTGATAGTATTTCGCCGCTATGGCACCTGCGCCGCTTGTAGCGGTTGCTGGCGATCGGTTTCTTCCTGCAAAAAACCCAGAATTGACTGCGCAGCATTCTCATCCAGACGCAGATTAGGCATCGGGTTTTTGTCGAAGCGTTCAAACAGTGCCAGCGCGAGCGGGTCCTTTTCAGCGAGCATGCGGTCCGGTTCGCGAATCCAACGGTTGAGCCAGGCCAGATCCCGTTGGCGCGTCACGCCGACCAGGTCCGGGCCGATGCTGCGCATGCCGATGCCCTGCCCGTCCAGCGGACCCAGGCTGTGGCACGACGCGCATCGGGTGCGAAACAGTTCTTCGCCATTGCTCGGCGGGCGAATCTCGGGCGCATCGGCGTAACTTTGCTCAATGCTGGGTTTCTTCCAGTTCTGCAAGGTGTTGGCCAACTGGTCGGCGAGAATCCACGGGTTCTCGAACGGCGAGGCTTTCATCCAGCGGCCGGTGCCCTGGTTGCCGACGATCAGGCTCAGGTTGTGGTCTTTGCTGCGTCCGTTGTCGACGCCCTCGATGAACAGCCCGAGTTTTTTTCGCAGGTCGGTGACCGCTTCGAATTCACCGGTCAGAAACGTCCAGCCCGGCCCGACCTTGAAGCGTTGTGCGTAAGCCTTGAGCACCTCGGGGGTGTCGCTGAGCGGGTCGATGCTGATGGAATAGAAGAAGATGTCCTGGCCGACCCGGTCGCCCAGCAACTTTTGCACCTGACGCAGGCGTGCGGTTTCCAGCGGACAGGAATCACTGCAAGAGGTGAAGATGAAGTTGATCACCACCACTTTGTCCTTGATCAAGTCATCGAAGAAACGCACCTGCCGACCGTCCTGATCGGTCAGCAGGGTGTTGGGGAAGTATTCGCCACCCCAGGGCGTCGCCGATTCCCTCGGCGACAGTATCCCGTCATGAGCGAGCAGCACCCGAGCCGCCAACAGACAGGTCACCAGGACCAGAATCAGGTGCATGCCCAAGGCGCGGGAGCGCGGCGTATACGCCGGTGTGTCGGCGCGCCTGCGCTTCATTTTTTCACCGCCACTTGTGGGCCGAAGCCGTCGCCATTGCGGAAGGTTGGCAGCGCAGCGGAGTTGACATAGCGCACGCCATCCCAGCTCGGCAACGGTGTCGGCATCAACTGGAATTGCCCGGGTTTCTCAATGTCCCAGCGCAGCAGCATCGAGTTGTCTTCGTGCTGAGTGTTGTGACAGTGCTCCATGTACGTCCCGGCAAATTCGCGGAAGTTGATCGCCACCTCGACGCTGTCCAGGCCGTCGTTTTCCGAGCCGATGCGGTACACGTCCTTGCGTGCCCATTTTTCCCATTCCGGTGGCGCCTTGCCGCCGCGGCTGAGAATGATCCCCTCCTCGAAGTGCACATGAACCGGGTGACTCCAGCCCTTGCCGCCGGCCTTGATGTTCCACACTTCCAGGGTGCCGAAGCCACTGACGCCGGCATCGGTTGGACCGGTTTTCAACTGGGTCGCCGTATTCAAGCGACGCGGGTCCATGTGGAAGCCGAAACCGCCATCGGTCTTGACCGTCCACGGCGCTTCATCGGTGCCGTCGGAACGTCCGAAGGTGAAGGTGCGGTGGCGCGCCTGGGACAGCAGGACCTTGTCGGTCGCATTGTCGCGGTGGATTTTCAGCGGGATCATCACCAGGCCTTCGGCCTTGCCCGGTTTGGCCGGTTCGTAGGCTGCCGGGTCCATGGCCAGGTCCTGACCGGTGTAGGCCTTGACGTTCAGTTGCAAGACCTTGCCCACGCCCGGGTCACCCTTGTCCCACTGCGGGCCCTTGCTCGATTGCTTGATCACCGCAAGGTATTTCTCCGACAGCACATCGGCCAATGGCACGGGTTCTTTCGGGCCCTTGCCGTCGTCGTGCACCAGCAGGTTGACCACGAACAGTTTGTCGCCGGGCTTGATGCCGTTTTTCGCGAAGTTGACGATGATATCGAAGCGCTCGGCGATGCCCTGGGTCGGCAGGATCGCGTTGTGATTCTGTTTATCGCCGTCGGCATCCAGGTCCAGGGTGCCGTCGAACGGCACGCTGTGTTCCATGATGTTGCCGTCGTTGGCAATCAGGTGAAACGGCACGCGGGCATAGGACACGCCGGAGTTTTTCGGGCCGGGGAACTCGCCGCTGCTGCCCTTGACCTCGCGGACAATGGCGAACTTGAAGTAACGCGACACCGAGCCGTTGAGGATGCGGAACCGGTAGCTGCGGGCGCGTACATCCAGGGTCGGTTTCCACTGCCAGTTGACCAGCACCTGATCACCGAGGAAGCCGTCGGTGTTGAACGGGTTGAACCACAACTGGCCGGCCTGATCCCAGGCCTTGTCGGCGAACACCAGGTTGACGTCGTAGTCACGGTTGCCCCACGGCAAGGCGCTGCCGCTGGGGAAACGCAAGTTGACACCGTCGTTAACCGATTCGTTGCCACGGTCCAGGGCGCTGTAGTAATTCATCATCGCCGCGTTGCCCTTGTAGACGTTCTGCGCGGTGAAATCGAGCATGTGGTCGTGGAACCAGTGGGTGCTCATGGTTTCGCGCCAGTCGCCGCGGATCTTGATCGTGCCGTGGTCGCAGGTCTTGCGGCTGGGGCTGATGTCGTTGGTCCACAGGGTTTCCCCCGGCGAGCAAGGGAACGCCGCGCGCGGATCATGGGCGTCGGTGTTGATGCTGTCGTAGCCGGCCAACTGGATCGGCCAGCGATAGTCGTAATACTGCCCCGGGAAGAAAAAGGCGTTGGCATAGCCATCGCTTTCCGCCGGTGCGTGACCGTTGTGCTCGTGAGTACTGATGGTGTGCAGACCGAACCCCATGTTGGCGGCAGGGTCGATCGGCAAGCCGTTGTAGTGACGCATCAGCACCGGCTGACCGTAACGCACCATCAGCAACTTGGGCGGTAACGTGCCGTCAAAGGTCCAGACCGAGTTGTGGTTCTGCACTGGCATGCTCGGGTGGAAACGCGCATCGACGCCTTTGGCGGTGCCCGCCGTGGCTGGCACGCCGGCGACGTTGTGATAAAGGCCACCGGGGCCAAACTCACCCAGCGCATAGCCGTGCATCTGATGACTGTCACGCCAGCCGCTGTTGAGCCTCGCCCCGGTTTGCACGGTTTTATAGGCCATTTGCGGGTAGAACTCGTTCCAGCGTTGATGCGACCAGCCTTTTCCTGGCGGACGGCCTTCGGCTGACGAGCCGATATGGCGGTTGAGGAAGACTTCGATCTGCGCCTGCCACGGGTTGCGGTCCACCACGTTGGAGTACTGGCTGGGGAACGGCATCAGCCCCGGTTGACGCATAAAGGCATCGAGTGCCGCGCTCGGTGGCGCACTGCGGGCCGCGTTGGTGGGGTCCTGTTGTGGCAGCGGGCCAACGGTAGCCGGTGGAAAGCCCAACGGCGCCGCCGGTGTAGTGGGGTCGAGTTTTTCCGGACCGAACTCCTCGAACAACACCATCTGCTGAGTGAACGGCTGAGCGCCGAACAGCGGGCTCGGCTTGCCATTGGTGGGGTAGTTGAAACTGGTTTGCACCGTCGGCGGCAGGACGTTTTCCTGGCGCGTGGTGTCTCGACTGCCTTTGACGCCATCGGGCAAATCGAAGGAGTCTTCGTTGGCCTCGGGCATGGTCAAGATGGCGTTGAGCGCGGCGGCTTCATCAGCCGGTTCGTCGTAGTAAGCCGAAGGATCGGCAGGTTCTGGCTGTCGCTCGTCATCGATCGGGCTGGCACGCAGGTTCGCTGTGCCGAGCGTCATTGTCAGGAGGACGCTCAACGGCGTCAGCAGGCCGAACCACTTGAAGGGGTACCGCGCGTTTCTGTCCATCACCAGCCGCCTCGAAGTCTTGAAGGGGGTAGTGGTGGTTTTGCAAGGACCTCGCCAGATTTGTAACAGTTTTATACAAAAGCATTAACACTCAAGAAAACAATGGCTTATCAATATCAATGTGCCGTGACCGGGGAAAACGACTGGGTCCAGACACCCGCTAGCGGGGAAAGTTCATACCCGATTTCAGGGAATCCGCTTGAACGACAAGCGGACACTCGTGCCCTCGCCCTCACGGCTGCCCAGGTTTACCGCGCCGCCAAAACGTTCCATGATCCGCTTTACCAGCACCAGCCCGACACCCAGCCCGCCTTGCTTGGTGGTAAAGAAAGGCCGGAACGCCATCCTGCGCTGTTCTTCGTTCATGCCCTTGCCGGTGTCGCTCACGACAACGCAAATTCCCCGGGTGTCGGTCGACTCCAGGGTGATGCTCAGTGTGCCGCCCCTGTCCATCGCTTCCACGGCATTGGCCAACAGGCTGTTGAGGATCTGCGTAAGCTGCACCTGCTGGCTCAACACCATCGGCGTCTCCTGCGGCTCGAACACCACCTGCACACCGGCCTTGGCAATCTGATGCTCGAAAGCCATGAGGCTGTCATGCAGGGCCGCCACCAGGTTCACCGGCTCGGCGTCATCATTGAGCGGGCGTAAGGACTGCAGCAATTCCCTGACCCACTTCGACATGCGATCCACCTGACCGATGATGTCGTTGATGTTCTTGTGGGCCAGGCCAGTGTCGAACTCCAGGGCCAGTTCGGCGCTGGAGCGTATGGTCGCCAATGGGTTGCGCAGGCTGTGGGCCACCGCCGAGGACATCTCCCCGAGTGCCACGAAGGTTTCGTTGGTAATCAGTTGTTTTTGTTGCACTGCCAGCAAAATGGCTGCCCGGCGCACGATCCAGTACAACCCCAGATAAATCAGTCCGCCGCCCAGGGCCGTGGCCAGCCAGATCAGTACCAGGCCGCGCTCCATGCGATCGATCAGGTCCCTGGGTTCCTTGTAGATCTCGACCATCGCCGTGACGGTATTGCCATCGGCATCGAACAGCGGGATGTAATTCTCTATGAAGATGTAGTCCGGGGGCGTGATGAACTTCTGCTCCATACGACTTTTGTCGACGTTGTGATAACTGGCCGACACTGGAGTCTTGGAAGCGAAGGCCTGGTCCAGGTCTTCGTCGGCATGGATCGTGGTGCCCATCAGTGCCGGGTTGGTGGACCAGATCACCATGCGGTCAGGGGCATAAATGTTCGCCAGAATCACGTCTGGCAAATGCTGGATATGGTCGAGGAATTCACCACGGGCACTGGCGCGGGCCATCGGATCAACGTCAGGAAAATCCCTGTCCTTGCGCGGGTCCAGCAGCTCGCCCATGGTTCGCACGTTGGGGATCGAGACATGGCGAACCTCGGCCGAGGCAATCGCTTGAATGAACTGGGAGGTGAGCAAGGCATCGCGCTGCACGCTTTCGGTAATCACGAACCGCGTCGACACCGCCCCCAGCGCCACGGCCACCGTGCCGATCACGGCCATGCTGATCAGCGAGAACCAGCGCAGCAGATTGAACGGCTGTTTGCGCGAGCTCAGGCGGATATCGCCCTCTTCTTTCAGGAGGGTGGTGGTCTGACTGGTCATGGACGTTATTCCCGGAAACTCCCTATAGGGTTATAGCCCACTGTCCGGTCTTTGCCCGACATCGGGTTTTGTCCCCCCCACCCAATTCCCCACATACCCCACTGCCCCCACCTACCCCCAATGCTGGGGACAGTCGCCCGCTTACGCCCTCGCCCCCGCGAAACCGTTTGCGCGCTCCACGCCTTCACTGCGGGCCTCTCCGGCCGTTTTGAAAGATTGGTATGGAAGTTGCCGAAGCCCTCCCAACTGACCCATCCCTACGGGGCAGGTACTCTGATAGAGGGAATACTCATGCACCCTTTACTGTCCAAAACGGCGGCCGCCCTGGTTGTCAGCGCTCTCGCCCAAAGTGTTGCCCAGGCAGCGCTGTTTGCCGTCGACCCCGGTCCCTATCTGCCAGCCAATGGTTCGTTCGCCGCCTGGTATCAGGACACCCATGGTCGAACCCTCGATCTGTGCCTGTCCAAGGCCGTCAGTTCGCGAGTCCCCGGCGCTCCCGGTGCACAGTCGTACATGTGCAACTTGCTGCCGACTCCCGGGGTTTTTGATGATGCGCAACCGGTCGTCTTTCCGACCAACTTCCCCGACGAAGCATTCTGGTTCACAGGGGACGGCGCCATTGTCGATGCCGCCCGGGGCATCGACCTGACCTACGTCAGTGCCATCGAAGCGGCCTTCAGCGGCGGCGACCCGGTCGAAGGTGATCAAATCAGCTTTGCGCGCATCCGCATCCGGGTGGACGTGCCCACCGCTGGCACCTACGTGATCACCCACCCCTACGGCGTCGATGTATTCAACGTCGACACCCCCGGGCGGCGGGCGATCAACATGACCCGGGACATCGGCATCGGCTCACCGAAAACCTACGACGGCGCTCTCAAGGGTGACATCGGACCGTTCCTGCGCAGTGTCAACGGCCCTTACACCGAAACCAATCCGGTGACCGGTGCTGCGGAGCAATTCGTCGGCGACCCGAACCTTTCGGAAGCCTTCACCGGCAGCCCTTTCAATACCAACTACATCCGCATCGAAGGTCCGAACGGACTGGACTTGCGCACCACGGTGATGGCCATCTCCGGCAAGTTATCGACGGTGGTCCGTCCGACTCCGATGATCACCCAGCGCAGCACCTACTCGCGCAAGGCCGGTGAAAGCGCCCCGGTGGCCCAACAAGACGTGTTCGTCATGGCCCCGCCGCCACCAGCCACTGTGACCCTGGACAGCAACAACCCGGCGCTGCACCTGACCGAGGCTGACACCACCGGAAACTGGTATGCGCAGTCCTCGAACAACCCGACGTTGCCGAGCACCCTGCAACTGACAGCCGACAATCACCTGGCCATCCCCAGCAGCACGCCGACGAACTTGTCCATGCCCCTGACCGACCTGGTGGTGATCCAGCGTGCCGAGTACAGCCTGAGCTCCGGGCAATTGACGCTCGTGGCCTCGACCAGCGATGAAACCTCGCCGCCAGTGCTCACCGCCACCTCCGCCAGCGGTGCCGCCATTGGCGCCCTGAGTGGCGATGGCGCAGTGAAATCCCTGGCGACCGGCATCTCGCCGATTCCACCCGCCAAGGTTCGAGTGACGTCATCCAATGGCGGCAGCGACATCGAAGAAGTGGTCATCGTGCAATGAACGCTCACATGCGCAGATCCTCATCAGGAGGCATCATGAACAATTGGCCACGCCTGGCGCTCAACGCCCTGGGACTGACTCTATCGCTGTCCGGCAGTGCATTCGCGCAACTCGCGGCTGTCGACCCCGGCCCTTATACCTTCGCCACCGGGAAATTCCCGATGTGGTATCAGGACAACAATTTACTCTCGATGGAACTGTGCCAGTCCCGGGCAGTGAGCTCACGGGTAGGGACCACTGTGCCGCCGGCCTACATGTGCATCCTGCTGGCTGAACCGGGCATTTACGACGATGCCCAGCCAATGATCTTCCCCGACAACTGGCCGCCGGAAGCGTTCTGGTTCCTGGCTGAGACTGCGATCCCGCAAATTGGCAACAGCGGCTATGAACTGGATGCCTACGTGGCCGGGATCGAGGCTGCATTCGGTGGCGGTAATCCGCTCGATGGCGATCAAGTGGCCTTCGCGCGGATTCGCGTTCGGGTCTCGGTGCCCACTGCCGGGGTGTACACCATCACTCACCCTTACGGGGTCGAAACGGTCAACGTCACCACGCCTGGCCGTCGTGCCATCAACATCACCCGGGACATCGGCATCGGTGCGCCTGGAAATTTCAGCGGCACGCTGAATGGCAACATCGGGCCGTTCCTGCGCAGCGTCAACGGTCCTTACACCGAGGTGAACCCGGACACCGGCGCCATCGAAACCTACGTTGGCGACCCGAACCTCACCGAACAGGTCACCGGCAGTCCCAATGACACCAACTTCGTCCGCATCACAGGCCCGGCCGGGACCATTCAAACCAACTTGTTCAACTTGTCCGGTAAAGTCCTGGACAGCCGTGCGCAAACCCCCGTGGAAGTTGATCGCGCTACTTACCGGCGCACCACTTCGGGTACAGGCACCAGCACCCGGGTCGAAGTCTTTGCCAAATCAGACAACAGTTCGACCCTGTGCTTTCGCGAAACCATCGCTCTGGTGCCGGGTCCGCCACTTTCGCCATGCCAGACCAACCTGTTGGGCGACAACAACGGCGGGTTCTTCGGTCAGCACCCGGCCAGCGGCACGCTGCCTTCGATCGTGGTCGTCACCGCCACCAATCCGTCGGGCACCACCCGGCCGACGGCGGTATCGAGCAAGGTCACTGACCTGGTGAAAATCCAGACCGCTCGCTACAACTGGAGCGATCACAGCCTGCTGATCGAGGCCTCCTCCACGGATGAAGTGGCCGTGCCGGACATGGTTGCGCAAGGTTACGGACGCCTGTCGAAATCCGGCACCCTGCAACGACTGACCATCGCAGACCTGACTCAGCCACCGGCTACCGTCACCGTCAAATCCGCTGCTGGCGGCAGTGACACCGAACCAGTCGTGGTGGTCGGGACGGCTCCGGATACCGGTGAGAACCAGGCGCCGCTCTCGGTCGCCGACACTGGCAGCACCAGCTTCGGCGTGCCGCTGACCCTCAACCTGCTGGCCAACGACAGTGATCCCGATGGCAACACGCCGCTGAGCATCACCGCGCTGACCCCACCGGCTGCCGGGCAAGGCACCGTGGCATTGAGCGGCACGACTTCGGTGGTCTACACCCCGCCAGCCGTGGTCAATGCACCGCTGACAGCGACCTTCACCTACAAGGCTCAAGACGTCAAAGGCCTGGCCTCGACCGCTCCGGCAACCGTAACCATCACCGTGGCGCCCAACCAGTCTCCGGTGGCCGTCGCCGACAGCATCGCGACCCTCGGCGTGGCGATACCGATCAACGTGCTGGCCAACGACACCGATCCGGAAGGCAACGTGCCGCTCGCCGTCGCCAGCCTGACCCAACCGGCACTCAATCGCGGCAGCGTCAGCACCGACGGCACCGTCATCACCTACACCCCACCAGCGACGGTCACTACGGCCTTCACCACAACCTTCACCTACGTCGCCCGGGACAGCTTCGGCGCCCTGTCGGCTCCCGCTACCGTCACGGTGCAAGTCTCGCCACGGCCTGCTGCGGAAACCTTCACGGTCACCACGGCCACGGTGTCGGCGCGCTCCAACAACCGCTTCACCTGGGACTTTGCAGGTACCTCATCGGTGATTACCGGCAACGTCATCACCGTCAAGGTCAGCACCCCGACAGGGCTGGCAACTCTGGGCACCACCACGGTGCCGGTGACCGGTCGCTGGCGGTTGACGGTGAGCAACAGCACCACGGTGATTCCGTCGGCGAACCCGACAGCCACGATCACCTCGTCCCAAGGCACCGTGCGTACCGTGACGGTCATCTCCAACTGAGCCCTCGCCCCACCCGCCGATTCGGTGGGTGGGGCCGGCCTCCTCCCACAGGACAGCGCCATGAAAACGCCGACCGCCGCCCTGCTCTGCCTGCTTCTGCTTTGCAGCAGTGCAGGCGCGCGCGCCGACGATTTGATGGAGAACGACGACCTGGCACCCTCCGCCGACCTCGGCGAGTTGCCTCCACCGGTTGGCCAGCACGCGCTGATCGACCAGAACGGCCAGGCCAACGTGGCGCTGGTGCAACAGAACGGCCAGTCGTTGCTCGGCACCATCGTCCAGTCGGGCAGTAACCAGGAAGCCTGGATCCTGCAACAAGGCAGCGACCTCATGGCATTGATTACCCAGCAAGGTTCCGGCAACGCCGCCTCAATCACGCAAAACGGCAGCCACAACCGCGCGCAGATTTCGCAGAACGGCAATAACAACGACGCCAGCATCGACCAGGCCGGTACGGGACTTTCAAGCGCCGTGACCCAGTCGGGAAATGGCATGAGCGTTTCGGTCAAACAATATCGCTAAAGCACTGCACCACTTGGAGGTTTCATCATGTTCAAACTGACGCCCCTCACCGCTGCCATCCTGGTCATTGTCAGTGCCCAGGCAATGGCCGACGACAGCGTTTCCAACCAGTCCCAGGTCGGCACCGCCAACATTGCCGAAGTGAAACAGACCGCGGCCCCGTTCAGTACCGCAGCCCAACAGCAACTCGGCGAGGGTAACGATGCCATGGCGGTGCAAGACACCGCCACCGGCACCATCACCCAGGATCAGGCCGGCGACTTCAACGCCGGTTACGCTGAGCAACTGTTCGAGAACGGCAGCACCATCGTCCAGCAACAGGTCGGCAGTCTCAACATCAGCCATGCCAGTCAATCGATCGGCATGGGCGAAAACCAGGCGCTGCAACAACAGACGGGCAGCGGCAATTTCTCGTTCCTCTATCAGGACAGCCAAGAAGCCACCAAAGGCCAGACCTTCCAGTTCGGTGACGCCAACGAGGCCAATATCGAGCAGATTCAACTGGGCATCGCCAACAACGCGACGATCATCCAGTACGGCACCGCCAACTACGGCACCACTGAGCAGATCGCGCACATGGGCGGCGAGATCGGCATCAACCAGGCCGGCGAAGGCAACTATGCCTATGGCGACCAACGCGACGGCAACGGCGGCGTCATCACGATCAACCAGTTCGGCGACTTCAACGGCAGTGAAGTCTGGCAAGGCGGGCAAACCGCTAATAGTCAAGCCACCGTCAACCAGTACGGACAGACCAACGAAACCGTGGTCGACCAAAGCTTCGGCCAAAACAACAACGCCCAGGTCCTGCAAGTTGGCGACGTCAACGCCATCTACGCCGACCAGTTCGACTCCGTCGGCTCGGTGCTCGCGCTGTACCAGCAAGGCACCGGCAACGTGCACTTCACCTACCAGAGCGGCGACAGCCATGTGCTGAACGCCACCTCCGTGGGTACCGAAAACAAGGTCTACGCCAGCAACTGGAAAGGCCCGCAACTGGGCGGCCAATTCGGCAGCAACCAGCGTGCGACCGTCACCCAGGCCGGCAACGGCAACATCGCCAGCTTCAACCAGGATGGCGTCGGCCACATCATGACCACCAACCAGACCGGCACGGGCAACAAAACCACCATCAGCCAGGCCGACTCCTATAACGAGCTGTACTTCGACCAGAACGGCAGCGACAACATCCTGATCGCCGACCAGCGCGGCACCACCAACCTGGCCCAGGGCACCACCAACGGCACTGGCAACACCACCGAGTTCGACCAGTCCGGCACGGGCAACCAGGCATTCACCACGCAGCTGTATGGCAGCGACAACATGATCAGCGTCAAACAGGCTGACACCATGAACGTCGCCTACGTGACCCAGGGCGGTACCGGGAACATGGCCAGTGTTGATCAGAGCGGCGTGACCCAAATGGCGACGGTTCAGCAGTTGGGCAGTGACAACCGGGCGACCGTGCTGCAGCAGTAATCGCAAGGCATAAAAAACCGCGGCCCTCGGGGGTGGGTCGCGGTTTTTTTGTGTGAGGCTGCGGCGAATTGGATGCCTGACAAGCCGCTTTCGAACGATTCGCGGCCCACTTGATGAACTCATACTGTGGCGAGGGAGCTTGCTCCCGCTGGGCTGCGCAGCAGACCTAAACCCGGCAAACGCATCTCCATTGACACACCGCATTCACTGGTTTTACGACGGCTTCGCCGCGGAGCGGGAGCAAGCTCCCTCGCCACAGAAACCCTCCCGCTCCAGACTCAGCGTTTACGCCTGCGGAACGACGTTATCCAGCGCCCGATTCACCGCCAGCTCGCCCAGCATAATGATTTGCTGGAGGGCCAGCATCGTGTTGCGTTGCGGGCCTTCGAGAAACCCGGCGAAGTCGCTGGCCATGACACTGGCTGAAGCCAGGGATTCGCAGGCATTGACCAACAGGGTTTCGGTGTCGATATCCGGGGCGATGAGGTAGATGGTACTGGGCTTGCGTGGCGGGATCGCGCTTTTCAGCGGATTGAGATAGTGATCCAGCGCACGGTCGGCGGCTTCGTTGAGTTTTTTGGGGTCGAGGGGATCGTAGGGGGAAACGTCGTCGGAGTGCGGGGGGTTGGGTGTGGCTTTGAACATGGTGAAACTCCATTTATACCTGTTGGAACCACCGGCACCTGTCGCTAAACAAGTAAGGGTGGCGGCTGTACGCAGGTTAGCGAACCGAGAGGTATAAGACCCGGCAGACCCGAGGGTCTCCCGCGCACAGCCACCATATCGAAACTGCAGACATCAGCCTGCAATAAAAATGGAGCTTTGTTGCGCTTATACCTGTTCAGGTCGCTAAACCCGGCCGCTGAATTCAGCGACCCGGAAACGATAAAGACCAGGCACAAAGCGCACAAGCCGGCGGATTCTGGCGCAGTCGTAGGCAACGGCGCAAGGAACTGTAGCTTTCAGGAAGTAACGCTAAACGCAATTAAACACACCCCTCAAATCAGCACACATTCCCTGTAGGAGTGAGCCTGCTCGCGAGGGCATTGGGTCAGCCGACATCAATGTTGAATGACACACCCCCCATCGCGAGCAGGCTCGCTCCCACAGGGAATGACCTACATCTGCAAGTGATTGTTCGGCTGTCAGACCGCCTTCGCGGGCAAGCCTCGCTCCTACAGTGGAATGTGGGTACCTGCAAGAGAATGGTCGGCTGTCAGACCGCCTTCGCGGGCAAGCCTCGCTCCTACAGTGGAATGGGTGTACCTGCAAGAGATTGGTCGGCTGTCAGGCTGCCATCGCGAGCAGGCTCACTCCTACAGTGGAATGTGGGTACCTGCAAGAGATTGGTCGGCTGTCAGACCGCCTTCGCGAGCAGGCTCGCTCCTACAAGGTTTGGTGCATGCCTGAAAGAAAATGGTCGGCTGTCAGGCCGCCTTCGCGGGCAAGCCTCGCTCCTACAAGGGTTCGGTGTACATGCTTCGCTCCTCACCACTCATTAGGCCGAGCGTTAGCTCGCCTGCTTTTGATCTTGATCTGCTCGCCCCGTCGGGAGGCCGAGTGGAGGCGTTCATCTGGGGGTGGGCGCGTAGCGCCGTGCGGCGAAGCCGCACACATCGAGAGGAGGTCGAAGCGAAGC
>NZ_JASCOM010000119.1:0-18695 GCF_029959925.1 Pseudomonas sp. PS02303 | reverse complement strand
GGGCAAGCCTCGCTCCTACAGGTTATGTGTCGATGCGCGAAACCTGTAGGAGCGAGGCTTGCCCGCGAAGGCGGTGTATCAGGTACCACATCAGGTCCCGGGCTAGCCGCAACCGATCATTCGCCGTAGCATCGCACCATTGTTTAGCCGAGGTGCCTATGCTGATTCCCTACGACCAACTTGAAGTCGACACCCTGACCCGCCTGATCGAGGACTTCGTGACCCGCGACGGTACGGACAATGGTGACGACACGCCGCTGGAAACCCGCGTATTGCGTGTTCGCCAGGCATTGACCAAGGGGCAGGCGCTGATCGTTTTTGATCCGGACAGCGAGCAATGCCAGTTGATGCTCAAGCACGATGTGCCCAAGCACCTGTTCGATTGAGGCGCTCAGCGTCTTTTGGTTTTCGCCAGTTTGACCTGGATGCGATCGTAGACCTCGGCCCGATGCACATTGACGTTTTGTGGCGCTTCGACACCGAAACGCACGCTGCCTCCGTTGACGGCGATGATGCGCACTGAAATGTTGTCACCGATGGAAATCATCTCGCCCACAACGCGACTGAGTACAAGCATGGCATTCATCCTTCAGGGTTACCGGCCCTCGAAGATGCCCGGCCCGCAGCCGCTCTTCAATGCAACAGCGGCAAATCAGTCCCGCCCTACAGCGCAGGAAGATGCCCCTTACGGAAACGTCTGACAAATCGTTTGAATGCCGCTTCAGGTAGCAGAGAAACGCGGGCCGAACAGAATCACACTGGCCCCGATCACGCACAGCGCCACGCCCACCCAGTCTGAGCCCAGGGGACGAACTCGCTCGATCACCGCCAGCCAACCGATCGAGGCGACGATGTAAATGCCCCCATAGGCGGCATAGGCGCGACCGGCGTAAGTCGCCTCGACACGGGTCAGCAACAGCGCGAACAACGTCAGGCTGAGCAGCGCCGGCACCACCCACCACATGCTCTTACCTTGGCGCAGCCACATCCAGAAGGCGAAGCAGCCGGCGATTTCGAACAGCGCCGCAAGGAAAAACCACAGGTAATTGAGCATGCATACGTCTCGTAAGGATGACCGGTTGCGGCCACCCTAACGACGGTGTTGCGCACGGGCAAGTTCAGCCTGCGTTTTGTTTGGCCTTGGCGCGCATTTTGTCGGCCATGGTGGTCATTTCGTTGTAAAGCAGTTGCGGGTTCTGCTGCTTGAGTGCCCAGGCCATGCGGCCCTGCTCATGGGGCAGGATCATGAATTCACCGGCGGCGACGTGCTCATAGATGTAATCGGCAATGTCCGTCGCGGTGATCGGCGAACTTTCCAGCAGTTTGCCGACCTGGGCTTTCATGGCCGGAGTCGGGCCACGGAAGGAATCCAGCAGGTTGGTCTGGAAGAACGACGGGCAGACCACGTGCACGCCCACTTCCTGTTGCGCCAATTCGACCAGCAGGCTTTCGGACAGGGCCACTACGCCGGCCTTGGCCACGTTGTAGTTGCTCATGGCCGGGCCTTGCATGAGAGCGGCCATGGACGCGATGTTGATGATTTTGCCTTTGCTTTTTTCCAGCAGCGGCAGGAAGGCCTTGCAGCCCTTGACCACGCCCATCAGGTTGATCGCGATCTGCCAGTCCCAATCTTCCAGGGACAGTTCACTGAAGAACCCGCCCGAGGCCACGCCAGCGTTGTTGACGATGACATCGATGCCGCCAAGTTTCTCTTCGCAGGCCTGGGCGAAAGCGGTCAGTTGACTGTAATCGCGCACATCGCAACGCTGGATAAAACCGTCGCCACCCGCTTCGCGAACCAGCTTCAGGGTTTCCTGCAGACCGGGTTCGCTGACGTCCGACAAGGCCAGCTGCCAGCCTTCACGCGCCCAGCGCAGCGCGATTTCGCGACCCAGGCCTGAGCCCGCGCCAGTGATCATCATGCGATTTTGCATAGCAAACAGCCTTGTTGTTCTGGGGAAGATGCGCTGAGTGTAGCGAAGGACATTGCGCGACCCACGCTCCATCAGATTGCTGAATGGTCCGAGCAAACCGAGGGAGCGCCGGAATCAACTAACACCGCCAAAAACGAAATAAGGCTTTCTTCGAAAAACATTAAAAAAACTTGGAATTTTCCGACGCACGCGACAGTCGGATTTTGTAAGCAGCTCGGGTTTATTGCAGTCCGACTGACAGTTAAAAGCTAGGTCATTCCAGAACACTTCCAACAAGGAAATAGACATGGGCACAATTCTTATCGTAATTCTGATTCTCCTGCTGGTAGGTGGTTTGCCGGTCTTTCCACACTCCAGAAGTTGGGGTTATGGCCCGTCGGGTATCATCGGCGTGGTGTTGGTGGTGCTGTTGATTCTGCTGTTACTTGGCAAGATATAAAGATTTAACAGGCAAAAAAAAAGAGGCCCTCAAAGGGCCTCTTTTTTTTTGCACCGAAAACTTAGTCCGGCTTGCCGTCAACCACACCGGCGGTGTTGTCGATCAGGCTCTTGGTGGCCGTCTGGATGAACGACTCGAGTTTCTGCTTGAGGGCCGCTTCGTCAGCCGACGCCGGGATCAGTTCGCCTTTCGAATTGGCGCCCAGTTCGTACTGATACAACTTGGGCGGCATTTCCTTAGGCAGTACCAACACGCGATCCGCGGTCAGCAACGCTACGGTTTGATCGCTGCCCGATGGCTTGATTACGCCGAAGCCCTTGTCGCCTTCCGGCAGGTTCAGCAAGTCACGCCCCCAGCACTGGTGAATCACGTCGCCACCGATACGCCCCATGATGGTCGGCACGATGTCGATCTGGGTGCCCACGGTGTGGTCAACCTGGCCGAATTTTTCCTGCACGCCCGGCCCGATCAGCAGCATCGGTACGTTGAATCGGCCCAGGTCCATTTCGGTGATCTGCTGCTCGTTGCCGAAACCATGGTCGCCGACCACCACGAACAGGGTTTCCTTGAAGTACGGCTCTTTACGCGCCTGCTCGAAGAACTGACCCAGCGCCCAGTCGGAGTAGCGCATGGCGGTCAAATGTTCGTTGAGGCTGCCACGGTCGGTCACGCGCTCGACCGGCAAAGGCGTCGGCAAGGCGTAAGGCGTGTGGTTGGACAAGGTTTGCAGCAAGGCATAGAACGGTTTTTTGTCCTTGCCGTCGCGGGCCTTCAACTCTTCCAGACCCCGGTTGAACATGTCCTGGTCGGACACGCCCCAGGTCGGGTCGGAGAACACCGGGTTAACGAAGTCGTTACGCCCGATGAAGTTGGTCATGCCCTGGTTGCTGAAGAAGCCCGACTGGTTGTCCCAGGCGAAGTCGCCGTTGTAGACGTACACATCGTCGTAGTCACGGGCGCTGAGCAACTGTGGCAGGCCGGACAGTTTGTGGCTGCCTTCCGGGGTCTGCATCAGGTATTCGAAGCCCGGCAGGTTCGGGAAGCAGGCCATGGTGGCGAACATGCCCTGGTGGGTATGGGTGCCGTTGGAGAAGAAGCGGTCGAACAACAGGCCTTCTTTGGACAGCTTGTCAAAGTACGGCGTGACGTTACCCGGACGACCCAGCGCGCCCACCGAGTGACCGGCGAAGCTTTCCATAAGGATCACAACGACGTTCTTGATCGGCAGGGTCTTGTCAGCGGCCGGAGAGTAGTTACGACGCACGGCAGCGGTTTCGCCATCCACCAGTTTGTCGCTTGGGGTCAGCAACATATCGCGGACGGTCTGCTGAGCCACTGGTTGGTCCAGCGTGGCTTTCCAGATGTTGTCGCGCTCTTCGGACATCCGGCTCTTGGCCGCCGCGATCAGCGACAGGGTGCCGTTGAGGCCCAACTGGTTGGCGAAGTTCGAATCGGTGGTGTAGACGTCACCCCAACGCAGCGGCGGGCCCTGACGCAGGGTGCCACGAGCGGCAACCACGCAGACCAGCAGACAGACCACGAACACGACGCCTCGCGTATACCACGGGGCGATCTGGCGCGCGCCGATGCTGCCGCCACTGAACGGGCCGCGAGGACGGGTCGCACGGTCGGCGCCCTTGAACGCGAGGGTCAGGATCAACGTGCCGAAAGCCCAGGCCAGCAGGTAGCGAACCACAGGAAAACCGTACCAGAGCATGCTCATCACGGTTTTCGGGTCTTCCTTCACGTACTGGAAGACCAGGCCATTGAGGCGCTGGTGGAACTCGCGGTAGAAATCCATCTCCATCAGACCCAGGAACAGCGCGGTGCTCGCTGCGATGGTCAGCCAGAAGCGGAAGAACCCGCGAGCGGCCATGGCCCGGGCGCTGAACAGTGCCAGAATCAGCGGAATGCAGAGGTAGACCACCAGGCGCAGGTCGAAACGCAGACCATTGGCGAACGCCTCGATGAAGGTCGAGGCGGGTGAATCCTGGATCATTTCGCGGTTGTAGACCAGCAGCGCAACGCGCAGCAGGCTGAACATGACCATCATGACCATGGCGCACAGCAGCGTGTAGGCCAGGTGCGATTTGACGGTCGGTTGCAGCAGGCGACTAGAAGCTCGCTGCTGACTCAGGGCGTCCGGGTTTGCCATGTCGTTTTAGGACCCATTGGAAGTTGAAGTTTCAAAAATAAAGCGGCGCCCTGCCCTCTGTTGACCAGTTCTCGGCCCCGGGGCTTGCGCGGTGCGCAAATGTTGCACGATCACCCGCAGCATTGCCATTGATTAGTGCCCGGCAGGCTGACGCGGGCGAATTGTCTTGGAGGCATTGTGAAAATTTTGTGCAACGTATATCCGGAAACAAAATATTCCGGTGGGAGCCGGCCTGTTCGCGATAGCGGTGGATCAGTCGACACCTTTTTCGGATGAGAAACCGCTATCGCGAGCCGGTTCGCTCCCACATGGATTGCGCATAACTGACGATTGCCCAATAAAAAACGCCCCGAGAGGTCGGGGCGCTTCATGAAACAGCGTGCGATTACTTCTCGGCGCGCTCTTTCAGGGCCTTGAGCGTGTTGAATGGCGCATCGACCACGAACTTGTTGGCGACCATCGATGGGATACTGCCGCCTGGCTCGGTGTGCACCTGGTAGGTCACTTCGATCTGGTCACCCTTGGGGACGAACTTCCAGAAACCATCGACCTTGGTGACTCGCACGAAGCCCTTTTCCTCAGGCACGTACTTCGGCACGCCTTCAAGCTTGCGGGTCAGGCTGCCGTCGGCGCCTTCGGTGGTGGTGATATGCAACACCGAATCACGCGGAGTCACCGGCCACGGGGTATTGAACTGGGTGTAGGTCCAGTTCTGATCACCTTCGTGCTTGAGCAGCTTCTGGGTCTTGCAATCGTGAATCCAAGTGCAGGCGCCTGCCACGTCTTCCTGCAGCGCGCGCAATTTGGCCATGGTGGTCTTCATCAGGGTGACGCCCTGGTACGCTTTGTAATCGGAACCGGCCACTTCACTCAGGGACACCTTGATGCCGTCTTCATTCTTGGCGACTTTCCAGTCCTCGGCCTGTGCAGCCGTGGTGGCCAGCACCACCGTCAAACCACACAGCACAGCCATACGATGCAGCGAACCCATAGTCTTATTCCTTATTGTTGAAGTTCCGTTCTCAGGACACATCATGCAGCCGTCATCTGCTCCCACCATCCCAGCAGCTTGATCGCTTCGTCACTGCTGCTTCCGCAGACTTCAACGTCGGCTTCAAACGCCGAACATACGGCAGGACGTTGTGGATCGCCGAAAATGCTGCACAGGTTATCGACAGACAGTTGGATGCAACGTTCGCCAGCGGCTTTGCCATTGGGCATGCCGGGAATCGCTGAACTGATGGAAGGGGCAATGCAACAGGCGCCACAGCCTTCACGGCATTTCATGACGACAAGCTCCTCGCGACGGGTGATGTGTTAATGGACGGGGCACAGAGTAACCGCTAAAACAGCTGTTTTAAATTACCTGGACCGGGGTTTTTACGCTCAAACGAACGTGACTGACCAGTCTCCGACAAAGAGTCTGGGTCGCGGGTCACGAATCAGTGCAGATTTACTGTTTGAACTCGAAATCCAGCGCTGCGCCTTCGACGTCCCGGCGCTCTTCATTGCGCAGTTGCAACTGCATTTCGTTGCTGAGCAGCCGGCCGTTGAGCTGAAATTGACTGTTCTTGTCACCGAACATCTCCGGCAACACGGAGTCGCGTCGCGGCATAGGGACCGTACCGACCGGTTTCAGCTCTTCGACCAAATCTTTAGGCAGGCTCAGGTCCAGATCGGCGGAAGGGAGTTGAGTCTTCGCCACTTCTCGGGCCGATTTAGACTTTGAAGCAATCGGCGGCCGCTTTTTCAGCACAGCCGGTTTCTTTTTGACTGGCGCGACGTTTTTTTTCACCGCAGTAGTTTTCTTCGCGGCAACCGGTTTTTTCGACGTTGTTGCGCTGGCTGCCGGCTTTTCCTGAGTCGAAGCCGCCATGACGCCTTGGACATTAACGGTCAAGAAGAGGCAGATCGATAGGCAGGCGGCAGGAAAAATCGGTTTCATGGAACCAACGACGCTAACGGCAGAGGGCCATATGCTCGCCTGTTGTACGCAACATGACAAGCACGTGTACGAAACGACCGACGCGCTTGTCAGAAACCGCTGGTCGTCTCCTGGCACAGCTGAGTCGCCAACATTCCCAAGGTCATCAATGCGCGCTCGGCTTCACGGTTCCAGGGCGTTCCACAGTTCAAACGGATGCAGTGATTGAACTGCTCGGTGTTACTGAAAATCAGCCCCGGCGCGATACTGATGCCCTGCTGCAACGCACGCACATGCAGTTCCTGAGTGTTGACCCGCCCCGGCAGACTGACCCACAGAATGAAACCGCCTGTTGGCCGGGTCATCTGCGTGCCTTCCGGGAAATACTGCTGCACGGCCAACTGGAAGGCGCTCAGGTTCTTGCGGTATTCCTGACGGATGTAGCGCAAGTGACGGTCGTAACCGCCATTCTCCAGGTACGCGGCGATGCCCATCTGCGTGACGCTGCACGCCGAATGCGTGCTGAACGTTTGCAAACGCTGAATCTCTTGCTGGTATTTGCCGGCAATCATCCAGCCAATCCGCACGCCCGGTGACAGGGTCTTGGAGAAGCTCGAGCAATAAATCACCCGATCCAGCCGATCGTAGGCCTTGAGCGATTTAGTCCGGCCTTGTTCGAACATCAACTCGCCGTAGATGTCGTCTTCAACGATCTGGATATCGAAATCCGAGGCCAGGCGCAGCAGTTGTTTCTGCCGCTCTTCGGGCATGGTACCGCCCAGTGGATTACTCAGACGCGTGGTCAGTACCAGCGCCTTGATCGACCACTGGTTGGCCGCCAATTGCAGGGCTTCGAGGCTCATGCCAGTCGCCGGGTCGCTGGGGATCTCGATGACTTTGAGACCCAGCAAGTCGGCCAATTGCAGCAAACCGTAATAAGTCGGCGATTCGGCGGCGATCAGGTCGCCCGGCCGGGTCAGCACGCGAAGAGACATCTGCAATGCATCGACACAGCCGTGGGTGATCACCACTTCGGACGGATCGACCACCACGCCGGCATCACGCATGCGGATCGCCACCTGCCGGCGCAACGGTTCAAAACCGGGGCTGAACATGTAGCTGAAGGCACGCGGGCTATGGAAACGGGTGACTTTTGCCAATTGCTGGTGCAAGGCGCGGACCGGCAGATAATCGACGCTCGGCACCGCTGCGCCCAAGGGAAAAACACCCTCGCGGCGAGATTCGACCAGCACTTGCTGAATGATGCTGCTACGGGTGACCAGGCCGGGCCGCTCGACCCGGGCGATGTCCGGCGTGGGCGCCGTCAGGGCCGGCGTCTGGTGCACGTAGTAACCCGACTGCGGCCGGGCGCGGATCAGCCCTTGATCCTCGAGATTGGCGTAAGCCTGCAAAACAGTCGCATGGCTGACGTTGAGCTGCGAGCTCATCTTGCGCACCGAAGGCACGCGTTCCCCCGGTTGATAGACACCACGACGGATATCTTCGGCCAGTTGCTGAGCAATACGTTGGTAGAGCAAGAGATTGGTCATGACGCAGCACTCGATTTCACGGGCATTTTATTCTTGTGTGAAACAATACCGGAACAGTTTAGAAGTGTACTGGGACAGTTGCCACAATAGTCGACCGTACAGTGCAGTGTCAGCAAAAACTGTACTGTTTTGAGAGCCAATTGGCAGGCGCAAAAAAACCCGGCGCTGTCAGGCAGGCCGGGTTTTCCAGTAACGCAGCCCTTAGCGGGCGGCGCCGAGCTGGCCTTTTTCGTCGGAGAACACAATTTCCACCCGACGGTTCTGTGCACGACCACGCTCGGAAGCATTCACGTCCACCGGGTATTCATCGCCGTAGCCTTCGACTTTGATACGTTTGTCGTCGATACCCAGGTCCATCAGCACGTTCGCCACCGATTGCGCACGGTCACGGGACAACTTGAGGTTGTCCTGCTTGCCGCCTGTGCTGTCGGTGTAGCCCTCGATACGGACCACGCGCTTGGGATTGAGCTGCAGGAACTGCACGATCTTCAGGACCACGCGGTTCGCCGAATTCTTCAACTCCGCTTCGCCGGTGTCGAACAGCACGTCGCCCAGGGTCATCACCAGGCCACGGTCGGTCTGGGTGGTTGCCAGGGCGACAATCTGTTCTTCGAGCCACTTGCCTTGCTGCTGCACGCTGAGCAATTTGGACTCGCGCAAGGCCAGTTGCAGGCGCTGACGTTCCAGTTCGAGCTTCGCCGCGCGCTCTTCGTTGAGCACCTGATTGGTGTGCTCACGGGCAATTTCGCTGTAGCGCTGGCTCAGGTAGGCGTAATGCACCACATCCGAGCCGCTGCCCCAGTAACTGGAAAGACGATCAGCACGGGCCAGGGATTCACCGGCACGAATCACGTCCTTGGGCGCGATTCGCAGCACGTTGGAGTCTTCCTTGACCTTCTGGAAGTCAGTCCCGGCCTGCTGCAATGCAGTTTCGCTGTGTTGGCCGGCGCAGCCGTAAAGGCTTGCACAACCTGCGAGGATCAATCCGCCGAGTGCTTTGGACTTGAGGCTCATTGGGCATCTCCCAGCTGCTTGCGCAGGCGAGTGATGCGGGTATTGAGCACATTCAACTGCTCCTCACTCTTGAGGGTCAGCACCTTGGCTTCAGCCAGACGCGCGTCCAGTTCAGCCTGCTCGGCCCGCATGCGCGCATGCCTGTAGGACTGATCCGTCATGTCGCCTTGGGCACGGGAAAACTTGTCTTCGGCCAATTTGAGTTCCGGCACGTCGGCGGCGATGGCGCCTACGGCTTTGGCTTGTTCAAGCGCCTGTTCGGTCAAGCGTATTTGTTCATTCGGCGCCGGATCGGCTGCACAACCCGCCAGAGCCAGAACGGCCAGGGCAGCGAAAAGAGGTCGAATACTCACTAAAAATCCCTACTGTTTTGG
The DNA here is from genome assembly GCF_029959925.1 of Pseudomonas sp. PS02303. Taxonomy (NCBI): domain Bacteria; kingdom Pseudomonadati; phylum Pseudomonadota; class Gammaproteobacteria; order Pseudomonadales; family Pseudomonadaceae; genus Pseudomonas; species Pseudomonas sp. PS02303. Next base: position 9,305 of record NZ_JASCOM010000119.1, on the reverse strand, counting down.
GGTACTGACGGGTTGCTGTTGCTGCGCTGTCCAACGCTCGATATTGCGTTGCAGCACGCTTTCCGTCAGTCCGGACGCGGGCAATTCTGTCATCTTTTTGGCCAGCTGTCCGCGCAACCACGGATCGTTGCAGGCGGAGTTATGGGAAACCGCGAGGAACAGGCCAGGTTTGTCGACCGGTTGGGGAAGAGCGATCAGGTCGTTGGCCATGCTCAGCGATTGCGCGGCGGCCATGCCCGAGTAGCGTCCGGCGAGGACAAACTCCACCTCGCCCAGCAGCAGTTTCTGAAAGGCCTGGGTCAGGTTCGGGGTACGCACGAGGGTCAATTGCTGGTCGGCGAAAGTGCCGAATGCCTGGGTCATTCGAGACTTTTCCGACACGGCACCCGGATGGCCGTGAAGGTCTTGCGCCTGGTTATAGACCAATGCCGAGTTTTTTCGGGTCCAGACCAGATAGTCGTTTTCCAGCAACGGCGGATGGATGTAATCCAGGGTGTCCAGCTCGCTGACGGTCAACGGCGCGTCGGCCAGCATGTCCATGCGTCCGCTGCGCACTTCGTCCAGGGCCTGGGCGCGCTTGCCGGCGTAAAGCAGTTCGACTTTGATGCCCAACTCCCCTGCCACGTGTTGCAACAGGTCTGCGCTGGCGCCGATCAGGTGCTTGGGGTTTTGCGGGTCTTGCCACAAGTACGGCGGCGCGTCCGGGCTTCCGGTCACCACCAGGCGTTCGCACTTGCCTGCCGCCACGGCTAGCGCCGGCAGCACCGTCAGCCCCAGCAGTAATGACCAGCCACCCACGCGACGCAAATCCATGGCAACACTCTCCACTCAAATCCGGAACAAAAAAAAGCCCGACCAAAAGGTCGGGCTCTTTATAAGTCAAGCGACTGGATTAGACCAGCTTCTCGAACTCGGGGATGGCTTCGAACAGGTCAGCCACCAGGCCATAATCGGCCACCTGGAAGATCGGCGCTTCTTCGTCCTTGTTGATCGCAACGATCACTTTGGAGTCTTTCATGCCGGCCAGGTGCTGGATCGCGCCGGAGATACCGACGGCGATGTACAGCTGTGGAGCAACGATCTTGCCGGTCTGACCGACCTGCATGTCGTTGGGTACAAAACCTGCGTCGACCGCGGCGCGGGAAGCACCCACGGCAGCGCCCAGCTTGTCGGCCAGGGCGTACAGGTGTTTGAAGTTGTCGCCATTCTGCATGCCGCGGCCGCCGGAAACGACGATCTTGGCAGCGGTCAGTTCCGGACGATCGGACTTGGCCAGTTCTTCGCCAACGAAGCTGGAAGTGCCAGCATCATGGGCAGCAGCAACGGCTTCAACCGACGCCGAACCACCTTCAGCAGCCACAGGGTCGAAACCGGTGGCACGCACGGTGATCACTTTCACTGCAGCGTTCGACTGAACGGTCGCGATGGCGTTACCGGCGTAGATCGGGCGCTTGAACGTGTCAGCGCTTTCGACCGAGATGATCTCGGAGATCTGGTCAACGTCCAGCTGAGCGGCAACGCGCGGCAGGATGTTTTTGCCGTTGGAAGTGGCGGCAGCCAGGATATGGCTGTAACCAGCGCCCAGCTCGGCTACCAGCGGCGCGACGTTTTCCGGCAATTGATGAGCGTAGGCGGCGTTGTCGGCCACCAGCACTTTCGCCACGCCAGCGATTTTCGCAGCGGCCTCAGCCACGGCGCCAACGCCCTGGCCGGCAACCAGAACGTGGATGTCACCGCCGATTTTGGCAGCGGCAGCCACAGTATTCAGCGTGGCCGGGGCCACTACTTTGTTGTCGTGTTCAGCAATAACCAAGATAGTCATTTAGATTACCTTCGCTTCGTTTTTCAGTTTCTCGACCAGTTCAGCCACCGACTTGACCTTGATACCCGCGCTGCGTGCAGCTGGCGCTTCGACTTTCACGGTCTTGTTGGTGGAGGCGGTGGAAACGCCCAAAGCGTCCGGAGTCAGCACTTCGAGAGGCTTCTTCTTGGCTTTCATGATGTTCGGCAGGGACGCGTAGCGCGGCTCGTTCAAACGCAGGTCGGTGGTGACGATGGCCGGCAGTTTCAGGGAAACCGTCTGCGCGCCGCCGTCGATTTCGCGGGTCACGGCAACGGTGTCGCCGGACACTTCGACTTTCGAAGCGAAGGTGCCCTGACCGTAGCCGCTCAATGCAGCGAGCATCTGGCCAGTCTGGTTGTTGTCGCTGTCGATGGCTTGTTTGCCAAGGATCACCAGCTGAGGCTGTTCCTTGTCGACAACAGCCTTGAGCAGCTTGGCAACGGCCAGGGAAGTCAGATCTTCAGCGGATTCGACGAGGATGGCGCGGTCAGCACCCAGAGCCAGCGCTGTGCGCAGTTGCTCTTGAGCGGTGGTCGGGCCGATGGAGACGACGACGATTTCAGTCGCAACGCCTTTCTCTTTCAGGCGCACGGCTTCTTCCACTGCGATTTCGCAGAACGGGTTCATCGACATCTTGACGTTGGCGAGGTCGACGCCGGAATTGTCCGCCTTGACGCGAACCTTGACGTTGTAATCCACAACGCGTTTGACAGCTACAAGAACCTTCATGGATTCCTCGTTACTCTCCGGTGAAAAGAAAGTCGCCTAGGCGAACCTGGCGGTTTGATGCTCATCGGCGCAAGGGCACCTCTAAAAACGCTGGCAGGTGTATCGAGTGAACCTTGCTCACGAGGCGTGATGACCGTTCGTCAGTGGTGACCGACGAGTCATTCATTATCGCGGCGTGTAAACTGCGCACCAAAACTGCACTGCGCATCACCCTGTACTGCCATCGCCCTGTCTTTAGAGGTGCTCTTGAACCCAACAGTCAGCCTACGGCGAGCGCAAAACCGACCGTATCTTGACCGGAACGCCTATTCCGGTCAATACGGCAAAATAGCCGTTCATAAGCCGCGTGACTTTGATTTCTCTGGCTTTGAGCCAATTCAAACAAACGTTTGTATTGGACGCTAGGAGTGGTGTAGATATAATGCGCCACCCAGAGAGAAAGATGGTCAATCGATTGTCCTGTTCCGCGCATTGCGCAGGAATTCATGGATGCGACACCAAACCTCCAATTAGAAAAAAAACTGTTGAGCCTTGAGTAGGAGATAACCTGTGGAACGCGAATACATGGAATTCGACGTGGTCATCGTCGGTGCCGGCCCCGCGGGTCTTTCCGCCGCCTGCCGCTTGAAGCAGAAGGCTGCTGAAGCCGGTAAGGAAATCAGCGTCTGCGTGGTCGAAAAAGGCTCCGAAGTCGGCGCACACATCCTGTCCGGCGCGATCTTCGAACCCCGCGCCCTGAACGAATTGTTCCCGGACTGGAAGGAGCTCGGCGCCCCGCTGAACACACCAGTGACCCGCGATGACATCTTCGTTCTGAAAAACGCCGACAGCGCGCAAAAAATTCCTGACTTCTTTGTGCCCAAGACCATGCACAACGATGGCAACTACATCATCTCCCTAGGCAACCTGTGCCGCTGGCTGGCCCAGCAGGCCGAGAACCTGGGCGTAGAAATCTACCCAGGCTTCGCCGCTCAGGAAGCGCTGTTCGACGAGAACGGCGTGGTTCGCGGGATCATCACCGGTGATCTGGGCGTTGACCGCGAAGGCCAACCGAAGGAAGGTCTGTACACCCCTGGCATGGAACTGCGCGGCAAGTACACGCTGTTCGCCGAAGGTTGCCGTGGCCACATCGGCAAGCAGCTGATCAAACGCTTCAACCTCGACAGCGAAGCCGACGCCCAGCATTACGGCATCGGCCTGAAAGAAATCTGGGAAGTCGATCCGGCCAAGCATCAACCAGGCCTGGTGGTCCATACCGCCGGTTGGCCGATGGACATCATGGGCACCGAGAACACCGGTGGCTCGTTCCTCTACCACCTGGAAAACAACCAGGTGGTCGTCGGTCTGATCGTCGATCTCTCCTACAGCAACACTTACCTGTCGCCGTTCGACGAGTTCCAGCGCCTCAAGCATCACCCGGTGCTCAAGCAGTACCTGGAAGGCGGCAAGCGCATCAGCTACGGCGCTCGTGCCATCTGCAAAGGTGGCCTGAACTCGCTGCCGAAGATGGTATTCAAGGGCGGCGCACTGATCGGTTGCGACCTGGGCACCCTGAACTTCGCCAAGATCAAAGGCAGCCACACCGCCATGAAATCCGGCATGCTCGCCGCTGAGTCCGTGGCCGAGGCGCTGTTCGCTGAAAAAGACGGCACCGAAGAGTTGACCACTTACGTCGACGCCTTCAAGAAGAGCTGGCTCTACGACGAACTGTTCGCCAGCCGCAACTTCGGCCCGGCGATCCACAAGTTCGGCGCCATCGTTGGCGGCGGCTTCAACTGGCTCGACCAGAACATCTTCGGCGGCAAACTGCCGTTCACCTTGCACGACACCAAACCTGATTACGCTTGCCTGAAGCTGGCGGCCGACTGCAAGAAGATCGACTACCCGAAACCGGACGGCAAGATCAGCTTCGACAAACTCAGCTCGGTGTTCATCTCCGGTACCAACCACGAAGAAGAGCAGCCGTGCCACCTGAAGCTGACCGATCCGAGCATTCCGATCGCCAAGAACCTGCCGCTGTACGATGAGCCTGCCCAGCGTTACTGCCCGGCCGGCGTGTACGAAGTGGTGACCAAGGAAGACGGCGAGAAGCGCTTCCAGATCAACGCCCAGAACTGCGTTCACTGCAAGACCTGCGACATCAAGGACCCTGCACAGAACATCACGTGGGTGGCGCCGGAAGGTGCTGGCGGCCCGACTTACCCGAACATGTAAGCCGAACGCCTGAACATCAAGGCTCCCGGAATGGGGGCCTTTTTGTTGCCCGCCATTTCACCGACACCACAAATCCCCCTGTAGGAGAAACCATTACCCACTCAGGCAGCGCGCTCATCCCCCGGATTACGCTCAAAGTAGCGCTTGTACTCACGACTGAACTGCGACGTGCTTTGATACCCGACCCGATGCGCCACCTGCGCCACGCCCAAACCCTCGGCGAGCAACAACTGCTGCGCCTTGAGCAAGCGCAAGCGCTTCAAATACTGCACCGGCGACAACAACGTGCTGCGCTTGAAATGCTCATGGAAGGTCGACGCGCTCATGTTCGCGCAACTGGCCAGGGTTTCCACATTCAACGGCTCGGTGAAATGCCCGTGCAGATGGTTGAGCGAGGCTGCAATCCGGGCGAACTGCCCTTGCTGCTCCACCAGCGCACGCAACACATCGGCTTGCGGACCGCGTAACGCGACGAACAACAATTCCCGCAACCGCGCCGGCCCCATGACCTGGCATTCCAGCGGATCGTGCAGGCAACGCAACAGCCGCTCCACGCAACCACGCATCGCATCGTCGAGCACCGCCGACGTCATGGACTCCAGTGTTTGCGCAGGAACCGTGCGCCCCGGCACCAGGCCCATGGCCAACACCAACTCACCGAGCAACACTCGGTCGATGGCGATGGACACCCCGAGCATCGGCCCATCCGGCGCCGAAAACGTTTCGCACTCAAACGGCACCGGCAATGCCTGAATCAGGTAGTGCCCGGCGCCGTACTCCAACGTGCGCGGCCCCAAATACGCCAGTTTGCTGCCTTGGGCGATGATCACCAGGCTCGGCTCGTAGATCTGCGGACCACGGGCCACATCGCGACTGGCCCGTAAAACCTGGACGCCCGGCAACGCCGTAGGAGCGAAACCATCGCGAGTGGTCAGGGGCTCGATCAGCGAAACCAGCGTGGCATTCGCATCAAGATGACGGGTTAACAACATGAGAAATCTTCACAAAAAAGTCGCGGAAAAAGGGATGAAAGCATCATCGCAGGTCTGATCGCCCATTTGATCAAACGAACGCTGATGCCGGAGGAATAGGCATGACACCCGGAGGAATCGCCATGGCCCGTGGCAGGCACGGCGCCCAAAATGCGCCGCCTCACTTGTCATTGCTTTTGCGAGGTTCACCATGTACACCGCCATCGGATACGCCGCCCAGTCGGCTACCACTCCCCTCGCCCCCGTGAAATTCGAACGCCGCAGCCCAAGGGCCGACGATGTGGCAATCGATATTCTCTACTGCGGCGTCTGCCATTCCGACATCCATCAGGCCCGCAACGAGTGGGGCATTGCCGTTTACCCGTTGATGCCCGGCCACGAGATCGTAGGCAAAGTGACAGCGATAGGTGCGAACGTCACCCAACATAAAGTCGGCGATCTGGTCGGTGTCGGTTGCATGGTCGATTCTTGCCGCAGCTGCGAAGCCTGCCGGTCCAACCTCGAGCAATACTGCCTCGAAGGTCCGACCATGACCTACGCCACCCCGGACCGGGTCGATGGCAGCAACACCATGGGCGGCTACTCCGACAGCATCGTGGTCAGCGAGCATTTCGTTGTGCGCATCCCCGAGAAACTCGACCTGGCCAGTGCCGCGCCGATCCTCTGTGCCGGCATCACCACTTACTCGCCGCTAAAGCACTACGGCGTGAAGGCCGGCGACAAGGTCGGGATTCTCGGCATGGGCGGCCTCGGCCACATGGGCATCAAGTTCGCCAAGGCGATGGGCGCGGAAGTCACGCTGTTCACCCGCTCGGCGAGCAAGGCTGAAGAAGGTCGTCGTCAAGGAGCGGACCACGTGATCGTGTCCACCGATGCCGAACAGATGAAGGCCGCCGCAGGACATTTCGACTTCCTGCTGGACACCATTCCGGTGCAGCACGACCTCAATCCCTACCTCGATACGCTTCGTTTCGACGGCGTGCACATTATGGTGGGGTTGATCGAACCGGTCGATCCACCGGTCCACGCCGGCAAACTGGTGATGAGCCGTCGCGTGTTGGCCGGCTCGCTGATCGGCGGCATTGCCGAAACCCAGGAAGTGCTGGATTTCTGCGCCGAGCACAACATCACCTGCGACATCGAAATGCTCGACATCCGCCAGATCAACGAGGCTTACGCCCGCATGATCGCCGGTGACGTGAAGTACCGCTTCGTCATCGACATGGCGACGTTGAAGGTCTAAACCTTCGCGCCGAGTTCTGCCGAGAGCCGGGCCGTGACCCCTTTGATCAGGGGAATCAGCTCGGCCATTTTTTCCAGCGGCATGTACGGCACGGTGCTGGCGATGCTGATGGCGGCGACGATGCGTTTACTGGCATCACGGATCGGCGCCGCCACACAGCGAATCGACGGTTCGTTATCTTCCAGATCGAAGGCATAACCGCCGGCCACGTATTCGACCATGCGCTGCTGAAACTGCTCCCAGGACTGCTCCGGGTGCAGCGGCCAGAACAGATTTTTCCCACCCGCCGGCAGGCTGACTTCGTACAGCCGTTGCCATTCTTCCTGCGAGTCATCCAGCATCAAGGCCTTGCCGATCCCGGTGCGCGCCAACGGCATGCGATGGCCGACCCGCGAGCGCATTTCCGGGCCATTGCGCCCCGGATTCTTGTGCAGATACAGCACCTCGTCGCCTTCACGAATCGCCAGGTGAATGGTGTCGCCGGTCAACGCCGACAACTCGTCCAGATACGGCCCGGCCAGAGTCACCAGCGGCAACTCTTCACGCGCCTGGAAACCCAGCTCGATCAGCTTCGGCCCCAGCAGGTAACCGACTTGCGGCACCACTCGCAGGTAACGCTCGTCCACCAGGCAACTGGCCAGACGATGGGTGGTGCTGCGCGTCGTACCGATCAGCCGGGCGATTTCCTTGAGATCGCGGGCGCCGCTGGCCACGGCCTGAACCACACCCAGGCCACGAAGCAGTGTCTGAGTGCCGGTCGGCGCGGCGTCCTTGGCGATTTTTGGGGCGTCTTCCTGCATATCCAGCCTTTACCGTTGAGCGAGTGAACGGGCGGCATTATGGTCGCCCGATGGCTGCCACTACAACTTGATACGCTCGACCTTGCCGACCAGCAGGATGTAGGAAAGCGCGCCAATCAATGCAAGAACCGAGATGTAGGTGATCGCCGGGGCGAACGAATCACCGGTCGCCAGGAAACCGATGACAATCGGCGTGGTAATCGCCGACAGGTTGCCGATGAAGTTGAACACCCCGCCGGTCAATCCGAGCAACCGCGCCGGAGCGAGCGTTGATACCAGCGACCAGGTGATCGAAGCCAGCCCGTTACCGAAGAACGCTAACGCGAGGAAGGCAATCACCAGCGGTGTCGATTCAACAAAGTTGGCGCCGATGATCGAGGTGGAAATCAGCAAGCCGCCAATGATCGGCAACTTGCGCGCGAAGCCCACGGTGTAGCCGCGACGGATCAGGAAGTCGGAGAAGAACCCGGAACACAGCACGCCGATAAAGGCGGCGAGAAACGGTAGCGACGCCAACAGGCCGGACTTGATGAAGTCCATGCCACGGTATTTCACCAGGTAGGTCGGGAACCACGTCAGAAAAAACCACAGCGTCGAGTTGAGGCAGAACTGACCGAGGTAGATGCCCCACAACTTGCGTTTAGTCAGAACGATGCCGAGGTCGGTCCAGCTGAATTTCGCCTTGACCTTGGCTTGCTCGGCCTGGATATCCACCAGCCCGCCACCTTCGCGGATCAGCTCGATTTCGGCGTCGTTGGCACCTTTGAAGTCCCGTGGCTCGCGATACACCGCGTACCAGATCACCGCCCAGAGAATACCGACCGCACCGGTGCTGACAAACACCATGTGCCAGCCAAACTCATGCTGCAGCCAGGCGAGTACCGGCGTCAGGAACGCCAATCCCACGAACTGTCCGGAGGTATAGAAACCGATGGCCGTGGCGCGTTCGCGTTCGGGGAACCAGGTGGTCACCACCCGACTGTTGATCGGATACGCCGGCGCTTCCAGGGCACCGACTGCCATGCGCAACACGAACAGTGCGATGAAGCTGGCGGCGAAGCCGAGCATGACGGTGGCGATTGACCATAGCAGCAACGCAACGCTGTAAAGGATGCGCGGCGGCACCCGATCCACCAGCCATCCGCCGGGGATTTGCATAGCGGCGTAAGTCCAGCCGAAGGCCGAGAAAATCAGCCCGACGTGGATCGGGTCGATGCCCAGTTCGCTGGTCAGCGCGGGGGCGGCGATAGACAGGTTGCTGCGGTCGAGGTAGTTGATGACCACGGTGATGAACAGCAGCACCATGATGAAAAAACGCTTGCGGCTGGGCGCCACCAACGACGCCTGCCCGGTAAGGGTTTGCGGTTGCATGGGGAATGCCTCTTCTTATGTTTATTGAGGTCGTGATCGTTCCCACGCTCGCGTGGGAATACAGCCAGGGACGCAGAGCGCCCGGTGAGGCATTCCCACGCAGAGCGTGGGAA